>DAOTUR010000711.1:0-12386 GCA_034436915.1 Anaerolineae bacterium | reverse complement strand
CCGTCATCCAGCAGTTCCTGGCCGCCAAGTCGCAGGACGTGGATCTCATCCAGTTCGACACCATTTGGCCGGGTATCCTGGCCCCGAACATGCTTGATCTCGCGCCCTATGTTGAGAAGGCTGGTTTCGATACGACACAGTTCTATCCCCGGCTGTTCCAGAACAACATCGTCGATGGCAAAGTCGTCGGCCTGCCCTGGTTCACCGATGCGGGTCTGCTGTACTATCGTACCGATCTGCTCAAGAAGTATGGTTATGATGCTGCCCCCACCACCTGGGACGAACTGACCGCGATGGCGACAAAAATCCAGGAAGGTGAACGCACCGCTGGCAACAGTGAATTCTATGGCTTCGTCTTTCAGGCAAATGCCTATGAAGGTCTGACCTGCGATGCCCTCGAATGGCAGTTCAGCAACGGCGGCGGCTCCATCGTCGAAGCTGACGGCACCATCAGCGTGAACAACCCGGCCACCATCGCCGCCCTCGAACGGGCCGCTGGTTGGGTCGGCACGATTGCTCCTGAAGGCGTCACAACCTATCAGGAAGAAGATGCCCGCCGTGTGTTCCAGGCTGGTAATGCGGCCTTCATGCGTAACTGGCCGTATGCCTTCCTGCTCGGTCAGGGTGGTGCCGATGGCAAGACCGAAACCGCGATCAAGGATATGTTCAATGTGGCTCCGCTGCCCGCTGGTGATGCCGGTTATGGCGCTGCTGCGTTGGGTGGTTGGCAGTTGGGCGTGAGCGCCTACAGCCCGAACCCGGATCTGGCCGCAGAACTGGTTCTGTACCTGGTCAGCCCGGAAGTCCAGAAAGAACGCGCCCTGAAACTCAGCAATCTGCCCACCATCGAATCGCTCTACACCGACAGCGATATCGCCGGTCAGATCCCCTTCATCGCGCAGTTGGTTCCCGTGTTCCAGAACGCCTCACCGCGTCCTTCCACCGTGACCGCCTCCAAGTACAATGATGTGTCAGTCGCCTACTTCACCGCTGTCCACAGCGTGCTGACAGGTGAAGCTGATGCTGCCACTGCGATGGAAGACCTTGAAACCCAGCTCGGAGACATTCTGGGCGACGGCTTCAAGGTTGGGATGCCTCCGGCTGCCATGCCGATGGGCACAATGGAAGCCATGATGCCCACTGCGGAAGCAACGGCTGCCAAGTAGTCTGTTCAATCGCCCAACGTAGGACGATTAAGCTGTCGAAAGCGGGTGGGGTGATATCAACCTCACCCGCTTTTTAGTACCCCTCACCCCAACTCCTCTCCCACAGCGGGGCGAGGGCCTTTGACCCCACTTCCAGCCTTGCTCCCTGTCGAATGAGGAAGCGAGCGGAGGTCACGAGCAAGAGGTTTTGATCTGCTGGATCAAGCCTGTTTTCAGTCTCACGACAGACAAAAATGCATCATCAATAGATTAGGGCTGTGTTCATTCAGAGAGACATGTTCTCTTCTGGCCTTCTTGAAGGAAAGGTTCTTTATGGCCGCTGCACCACTCACAAAAGAAAAACCCAAAACTCCATCAGACGGCTCCACTCTCACACAACAGCGCAGCCGTCTCGCCTTCCTCTTGCTTCTTCCGACCTTCATTATTCTGGTGATGGTGGCGTTTTATCCGCTGGCGCGTACATTTTTTGCCAGCTTTACCGATGAGCCGTTTGCCAAGCCTGAGCAGGTCATCAACAATGTCGGCGCAGCCAATTATCAAAAACTCCTGAGCATGATGGTTGTGACTGCGCCCGAAGGCTCAAAACTGCGCGACCTTGTGCCGGATGGCTACCGCCGTGTGCAAAATATCGATGTGGGCAGCACCCGCTATACAGTTGCGGGGACAGACCCGGAGTTCAGCGAGTCCGTCCTCAACACCCTGGTTTTTACCATTCTGTCTGTTCCGCTGGAGCTGCTCTTTGGTCTGGGTGTCGCGCTGGTGGTGAATACCTCCTTTCCAGGACGCGGGGCCATGCGTGCGGCTATGCTCATCCCCTGGGCGATCCCGACAGCGATTTCAACCGTCCTGTGGAAGCACATGCTCGGCGACAACACCACCGGGGCGATCAATGCTCTGCTTGTGAATGTGCTGCATGTCATCCCCCGAAGTGAGGCATGGCGAACGAACTATCCGCTGTTGAGTATCATCTTTGTCGATGTGTGGAAGACGATCCCGTATATGGCGTTGCTGCTGCTGGCGGGCCTGCAAACTATCCCCGGCGATTTGTATGAAGCGTCCTCGGTGGATGGGGCGACAACATGGCAGCAGTTCACACGCATCACTCTGCCGATGCTGCGCCCGACGATCATCGTCGCGCTGATCTTCCGCACATTGGATGCGCTGCGCGTCTTCGATCTGTTTCAGGTCATGTTCGGCTATGCCACACGCTCAATGGCGACCTACAACCATGAGAAGCTGACCGCCAGTTACCAATTTGGCTATGCCTCTGCCATTGGCGTCGTGATCTTCATCCTAATTTTTGCTCTCACAGTCGCTTACATGACATCATTCAGTGTCGAAGAAGACCCTGCCTAGGAGGAACAATGGTTCGCAGACGCGATTTCTGGTACTACGCGGGACGGGTCGGCTTCGCCCTGATTCTCATAGCGATCTTGTTTTACGTGGTGTTCCCCTTCTATTGGGCGCTGATTTCCGCACTCAAGCCCGAAGTCGAACTCATTTCGACCCCGGCAACGTTCTGGCCCAAAAACCCGACCCTGCAAAATTTTCAGGCGGTCTTCCAGAATGGCAGCTTCCTGCGCGGCCTGCTCAATAGTACGATTGTGGCGTCGTGTGTGGTGGCGCTGTCGCTGACCATCGGCGCATTTGCCGCCTATGCCCTGGGACGCATCCCGTTTCGCGGCAAGCGCCTCACGCTGTATTTGATCCTGTCGATGACATTGTTCCCGCAGATTGCGATTCTGCCGGGCTTGTTCGTGGTCGTGAATCAGTTGGGGATGTATGGCAGCATCACATCGCTGATCTTCTCCTATCTGATCTTTACGCTGCCGTTTACGACCTGGGTCATGACCTCGTTCTTCCGCACGCTGCCCGCCGAATTGGAACAGGCGGCCTTTGTGGATGGGGCGACCCCGTTCCAGACGTTCTATATGATTCTGCTGCCTCTCACCGCGCCCGCGCTGGTGACGACGGGGTTGCTGGCCTTCATTGCGGCCTGGAATGAGTATCTCTTTGCGCTCACCTTCACGATTTCCAATCCGTCTGCCAATACCATCACGGTGGCGATTGCGAAGTTCACAGGCGTGATTGCCCGCAATGAGCCGTTCGGGGAAATCATGGCGGCCTCGATTGTGGTGACTGTGCCGCTGATCATCCTGGTGGTGATCTTCCAGCGTCGCATCGTCCAGGGCCTGACGGCAGGGGCGGTCAAGGGGTAAAAGATTGCCCTCACCCCCGGCCCTTGGGGCTGGGGGTGAGGGTCATGAAATCTTCGCCAGCACCACACCTTCATACGCTTGCAGCGTGAGCGGGCTGGTGACGGGCGTGTCGCCCTGGGTGTGATGCGTTGAAATCTGCAAGCGCCAATCACCCTCTGGCAGCGTCACCTCTTCCTGCACATCCCCCAGATTGAGCAGCACCAACGCCTGATCGTCATTCGCGGTGCGGGTATAGCCATAGACATTGCTGTCAAAATCCAACACCGACATATGACCCTGATGCAGCGCGGGATGGGCGCGGCGCAGATCGATCAGGCGCTTATACAGATTGAGCATCGAACTCGGATGCTGCTTTTCCACTTCTACGTTAAGGGTGGCATAGTTCACGCCGAGGGGCAGCCAGGGTTCGATGGGTGAGAATCCGGCAAATGGCTCGGCGCTCCACTGCATCGGCGTGCGATTGGTGTCGCGGTTGCCGCCCGACTCATAGCTGACGAAGGGGTCTTGGCGGCGTTCCGCTGGCACATCGACATTTTCCATGCCCAATTCTTCGCCATAATAGATGAACGGTGTGCCGCGCAGCGTCAGCAGCAGCAGCGCCGCCAGTCGCGCACGCGGTTCGCCCAGGCGCATCCCACGCAGCACATCATGATTGGCGAAGGAATAATTGGGTTGGGCTTTGTCGGTCAACGTCTCATCATACGTCTTGATGAAGCCCGTCAGGAATTCTTTGGTCAGGGGCGCAATCGAGAGGCGGAAGTTAAACGGCATATCCAGCCCATACTCGCTGAACTTGAGCAGCAGGTCGAGGGGCTGATGGTAGGCCACCTCGCCAATCGTCACGCGATTCGGATACTGATCCAGCAGGGTGCGGAGTTCACGCACATAATGCATGGTTTCGATCTGATTGACGTGATAGACCGAGGCTGAGATGTAATCTTTAGCATCAAAGGTGGCTTGCGGCTCATCGCGGAATTCGGCATCTTTGCTCAAATAATCAATCATATCAATGCGGAAACCGTAGACACCGCGTTTGAGCCAGAATTTGACCACATCCATAATCGCGGCTTTGACAGCGGGATTGCGCCAGTTGAGATCGGGCTGGACGGGCGAAAAGCTGGCGAGATAATACTGCTGGCGTGTCTCATCCCACGCCCACGCTGATCCGACGGTCTTGATATTGCTCACGGCGGCCCAGTTGTTAGGCGGCGTGCCATCATCTTTGGCATCGTGCCAGATGTACCAATCGGCTTTAGGATTGTTACGGTTGGAGCGCGATTCCACAAACCAGGGATGCTTATAGGAGGTGTGATTCGGCACGAGATCAAGCACGACCTTGAGGCCCAGTTCGTTGGCCTTCGCCATCAGCGCATCAAAATCGTTCAGCGTGCCGAAGATGGGATCGACGTTCACATAATCGGTGATGTCATAACCAAAATCATCCATCGGTGACTCGAAGAAGGGCGACAGCCATATGCCATCAATGCCGAGCCACGCCAGATAGTCCATTTTTTGCGTGATGCCGGGAAGATCGCCAATCCCATCGCCATTGCTGTCATAAAAGCTGCGCGGGTAGACTTGATAAAACACCCCCTCTTTCCACCAATTCATGTTTTCTGCCATAAATGCGCTCCTTAAATGAATGAAGTATAGGCGCAATATTTTAACGTGATACGCGGTTGTTGTGTTAGGTCTACAACATACAGATTGGAGGGAGACGAAATGAATTTACAGGTAGGCCAGATAAGAAACCTCCGCTTGACAGGAAACCGTCTGGACGGTATGTTTAAATAAACATACGAGGACATACCCTATGACAGCCAAAGACCCAGAACGCACGCGACAGCGTCTCATTGAAGCCACGCTCCAGACATTGCAAACCCGAGGTCTTAACAAGTTCTCTCTTGAAGAGGTTGCACAGCAGGCTGGTGTCAGCAAAGGAGGGCTACTGCATCATTTCCCATCAAAAGAGAATCTCCTTGAGGCCACGATTCAGCATCTTTTGCAGACTTTTGAAGCGTTGGTAGTGAATTTTCTTGCTCAAGAGCCGCCGCGCCCTGGCCGCTGGCTGCGGGCTTATATTCGTGCCTCGTTTGAAGACAGCGAAAACAACTCGGAACACAGCGCTATGCTGCTTTCGTTTCTGGTCGATCAACCCGCCCGAATGCAGATCATTCGTGAGGATTACGAGCGCTGGTCTGAGCGCCTGCTCAATGATGATGTGCCTGTACCCCGCGCCATCATCATCCGTCAGGCGGCGGATGCCACATGGATTGATCGTCTGTTTGGGCTGTCGCCCGATCCTGCTATACAGCAGGGGGTATACGATGAGTTGATGAGTATGACAGAGGTGGAGTCATGAGTGCAGGGCTTATTCTCACATTGATAGGCATCGGAATTCTCGATAGCCTCAACCCCTCGCTGTTTTTTGCACAGTTCTATTTATTTCTGACACCTCGTCCTATGCTGCGTATTTTGAGTTATATCGCCGGGGTGCTGACGGTTAATGCGATTGGGGGCTGGCTGATTCTGAATAATGCGCGGACTGTGATTGCCTCTCTCTTTGCCTCTATCAACCCGGACGTGCTGACACTCTTGCAAATTATCATTGGCGTGGCTCTGCTGCTCTTTGGTGTGTTGTATCAGGCCACGCCCAGCGCTGAGAAGGAGAAGAAGCCGCATTCGCTGCATCCGTTATATACGTTTGGCTTTGGTATGTTGGTCATGCTCAATGAGATCACAACGGCGCTGCCCTATTTCATTGCGATTGAGGAAATTGGACGGGCTAAACTGTCATTCATAGGTAACCTTGCTTCCCTGGCCCTTTACAACGTGGTTTTTGCGCTGCCTCTTCTGGCGTTCCTGGGGTTGTTCTTGCTCTTTCAAGAGCGGTTTGCAACAGGGATTGCGGCGATTCGTGTCTGGTTGAAGACATGGATTCCCAGGATACTCAGGATCGCCACCACAGTCTTTGGCGTGTTTCTGATCCTTGATGGAGTGTTGTAAGAAAGTGAAACGCCTTGATTCGCATGACATTAACGATATATAGGCCTTAAAGTGAGGCACGAAGACCGATAAAAATATTCTGAGTCTTCGGCCTCTTGAGTTATTGAGTTAGCGTTGTGTCTTCCGTGTGCGATAAAACAGATAATTCTCTGTCCGCCCCCCAAAGAACGGCTGCAACAGCGCCAGTTCACTATCATCCGTATTGAAAGAGGTGATGATGCTCTCTTTTGGCGTCTTATCCGAAAAGACGGGCGGAGTGCGCGTGCAGGTCTGATCCTGTTTCAGCGCACCAGTGTACATCCAGCCAAAGCCGCTCAGATATTGGATGCGCGACCAGCCGCTGCTCTCCGTCTGGCCGAGAATGCCCACTTTACTGCCATTCAGCAGAATATCGAGATTCTGGAAGGCAGTGGCCGGACCGCGCCGAACGATCAGTCCGATATTGCCCCGTGTCGTGACGACTGACGGACAGCCATACATGACGCTTTGCAGGTGCGCCGCGTTGTAGGGCGTATCAAAGGGAAGGGCAGCCGTTTGATCGGCCTCGGCATAAAAGCCTTCGCCCGCCTTGATCTTGATCGTGCTGTCATCTGCCAGCGTCAGGGAGGCCGTGCCTTCGGCGACGATATACGACTCGGGCCAGCCGGGAGATGTCCACAGCGCTGAGAGTGTCCCCGGCTTCGTTACCGTGAAATGCGGTGTATGCACTCTATAGCTCCATGCACCGCCCGGACTGGCGGCTGTGACAACCACGCCCGTGATATGCGCCTCAATGAAGGCTTCATCGACGGTCAGCGCCATATAGCGATCTAATGTGATCTCGCTGTTGGGCAGAATCAGCCAGCGCAGGCCCGCCAACGTCAACCAGGCGCGTCCGCTGTCATCGCGGGTTCGCACGGCATCGCCGGAGCTAAACGGCATCTCGGCTCCTGGACTCAAGGCAATCCAGGCGTCTGTGCCGGCTCGCTTCACGTCCACTGGGCCGAAGCGTACCGTGAGCACGGCGGCAGTGCTGGACGTTTGGGCGCGCACCGTAAGGACGAGTGAGAGGCAGAGCAACAGAAAAATGATTTTTCGGGACAAGGGATAATCCTTTGGGATGGCCTGTTTAACAAAGGATGATTGACACCCTTTGGTCGTGTGCATGTTCAGTGTTTGACATTAAAGAGCGGATGCTGCTGGACAAAAGTATCATCTATTCCTTTGCCACAGGCAAACTCACCGTAAAGGTGCTGCCGACCCCTTCCGCGCTGGTGACGCCAATCGTGCCACCATGCCGATCAACCACGGATTTGACGAGACTCAAGCCCAGACCTGTGCCTGCGATATCTGCCGTGTCTGCCGTTTTCACGCGGTAGAACTCCGTGAAGAGTTTATCGAGCGCCTCCGTTGGGATGCCATACCCGGTATCCTGAATGTCAATCCGTGCGGTTGCGTCGATATGTGTCAGGCGGACGGTGATGATGCCGCCTTTGGGGGTGTACTTGCTGGCATTGCCAATCAGATTGGACAGCGCCTGCCCCAATTGATTATGATCGGCCTGAACATACACCGTCGTCTCAGGCAGTTCCGTCATATAGGTTTGCTCTTTCTTCTGCGTATCATACTCGTAGCGCACGCCGATCTCTTGCAGCAGCAAATTGAGATCAACACGGCTGAGATTCAGCTTGCCGGAGCGGAGCTGCTCCAGGCTGAGAATATCCTGGATGAGCGTGAGCATTTCTTTGCTGGCGGCCTCGATGGATTTGAGGTACTTCTTGCCGCGCTCGGAAAAATTGCTCTCCATCTCCAGCATTTCCGAATAGGCCATGACACGAGAGAGGGGATTCTTGAGATCATGCGAGGCCATGCGGATCATCTGCGTCTTGAGCCGATTCAAATCCATCAGCGAGGTTACATCGCTCAACGTCATGACCCATTCGCCGCTGTCGAGCGGAGCCGCATCCAGGAAATAGGTGTGCGGCTCAATCTGCCATTCCATACGGAACGGTTTGGCGGCTTCCATTTGCATCAGGCAAAAGCGCTGCTGTGAGTCGTCCATGCCGATCTGTGTCATCACCTGTTCCAGCGTCTCGCCGAGCAGGAGG
The DNA here is from genome assembly GCA_034436915.1 of Anaerolineae bacterium. Taxonomy (GTDB): domain Bacteria; phylum Chloroflexota; class Anaerolineae; order Aggregatilineales; family Phototrophicaceae; genus JALHOR01. The sequence continues at coordinate 3,908 of DAOTUR010000711.1, read as the reverse complement.
GGACGTGCCTGACCCACCCATCGCGCAAAGCTATCGTTAGCACGAATCAAGCGACGGGTGTCATCCAGGGCGAAAATCCCGGCGGGCGATCCGGCCAGAATCGACTCCATGAGTTGATTCTGCGTGTCGAGCTGGCGATTCTTGCCATCCAACAGTTGGTTTTGATCGTCCAACCGATGATTCTGCACATCCAAGCGCTGGCGCTGCTCTTCAAGCTGGCGATGCAGCGCGACGTTTTCCAGATGCGGCGCGAGGCGGCGGCCTAATTCTTCCAGGGTGTGGCGCTGCTGCCGTGTGATTGGGCGGGCATGAGTGAGGGCGATGACAGCGAGTATGCGTCCTTCGAGGCGCACAGGCAGGGCGGACTGTGTGGGCGTGGTGATGAGCTGTAGGGCGGTCTGTGCTTGCGCGATGAAGGCCGGATCAGGTCGCTCTCGCGGCGTATCGCTGAACCACACATGCGCCTGCTCAAACTGGGTCGCTGTGGCATACCACAGTTCGCCCGCTGATCCTGGCACAATCAAGCGCACATCCTGCGCCACCAGGGGCGCGATGCGGGCCATCTCCAACTTCTGGCGCGACACATCGGTCAGTGTTTCCAGCAAAAACTCGCTGAAAAGACGCAGACGAATCTCAGTGCTGAGTTCAAAGGCGATATCGATGCCGACGGGAACCAGCCATGCCAGACTGGTATAGAGCATATTCATGACGAGATGCTGTGTGCTAAAGATGGCTGACAGCAGCACCAACCACACGGCCATGACCACGACAGCCAGCAGAAGCTTATACATCCAGCGCCAGCCCGCCATGAGAAAGGCTGAGACAAAGCTGATGCCGACGATAAGAGCCGCCTGCGGCAGACCGAGCAAATCGCGCAGGGCGTCATTTTGCAGCAGGGTTTCAAGCGCATGGGCCTGGATTTCCATCCCGGCCATATACTGACCATCGCCCAGCAGCGGCACAGCATATTGATCGACAGCCCCGGTACCGCCGCGCAGCCCCACAATCACGATTTTATCAGTGAAGGCAGCACTCGGGACACGACCCTCCACCACATCCACAAACGAATACACGGGAAAAGGCGTGTGATTAGCATCGTAGAAGTTTTGCCGCCATAGGCCGTTGTGATCAAGCGGCAGGGTGCGCTCGGCCACATGCAGCAGGCCATTCTCATAATGAAGCACCTGATCCAGCGCGGCGGGCGGAATGCGTAAGTAGGCCAGATAGGTCGCCAGACTGAACGACGGCGTGCGTGTCTCCCCAATGACGACGAAGGCCGGCTGCCGCCGAATGCGACTGTCAACATCGGGCAGGGTGTTGCCGTAGCCAAGACTGCCTCCCGCATTCGCCAGCGTCGAGACTGGCACAAGCGCCTCTGGATAGCCAAGCGCCGGGATATCTCCTGCTGTGATAATCGTCGAAGGCTCTTTGAGGCCGCTGCCTGCCAGCACTACGCGGGTACGGGCATCGCTCTGGCGGGCCTGGGCAATCGCGGCGGCAAAGGCGTCATCTGCGCTGGAGGCTTCGCTAAACAGAATATCGAATGCCACCACCCGTGCGCCGCCCGCACTGGTCTGGGCGAGCAGATCGCCGTACAAACCACGCGAGATATCCAGCAGCGAGCGACCATAACGGGCAAAGCTGGCATCGTCCAGCGCCACGAGCACAATGTTTCCTGTCACAGGCGCATTGATGAAATAACTGTCATTGAGCGTGAGTTGCAGTTGGGAGAAGGCATTGGCGGCATACAAGGCCAGTAGGAGCAGGGCGGCCAGCGCTCCCGTTCGCAGCGCCTGTCCTCCGCGTCGGCGTAGACGGAATATCATGGAATATCTCTTATAGTCATAAAACCCAGCGTTATCTCATCGGCTGTGGAAAGGGATTTGCTGCTTGCTCTCAGGATCATCGGCATCATGAGACAAAACATATCTTATCCGATGGGTGAATTTGTCGGAATATGGTGTCTCATGTTACCGATGTTAATTATAGGATTTGGCGTGCCAAATCCCTACAAAACGTATCTCTCGTAGGGGCGCATGTCGCTGTTACATAATCGCGTAGTATCGATTTTTTGCCTCACCGATTGGATTTGCAACAGGTCACAGCGCTTTTCTATGGGCAACCTATGTGGGTAGGTGTACGGAATGGCGTGGTTTTGTGAATACCGTTTCAATTTGAGGTGGGATTGGCGTAGGGGGTGCAGCATGCTACGCCCCTACGAAAGCGCTGTGACCTGTTGCGAGCCTATTGCATGGAGCAAAAATCCCGACTACGTTATCGTGTACACCTACCTCATGAGTCGCCCTTATCATGTCTCTCTCGCCCGCTATTTCGCTTTCGCCTCGGCGGTAGCAGCCATTATTGCCTCAGCAGTGGCCTCCATCGTGGCAGCGGGTGTAATGTCGAGCGTGATGGTTTCGCCGAGTGTTGTATAGGCGCTGGCATCTTCGCGCCAATCGGGAGTGAACACGCGCAGTCCTGAACAGTTCTGCCCAATCCTGGCTGTGCTGGACAAAATCCAACCAAAGCTCCCATTGAAGGCCACGCGATACCACGTCGTCTTATTCCCCGGTATATCGCTCATCCCGACCAGCGTCTCAAGCGCCGATGCATCCAGCGTGCCGATGCGCGGCGCGGTGCGATTCGGCCCCAGTCGCACATTCAGGCGTACATCGTCGGGAGTGGTGATCTTTGCCGAGCAGCCATCCAGTGCTGCATCAAGTTCAGCAAAGGAGCTGGCTTTGACCACATCGCTCAGGGCAGCATTGGGGGCCGCCCGAATGCCAAATTCTGGGGGCACTTTGGCAAGATTTTTTTCATTGTCCGCTTCGACCACGCCCTTTTGTACCAGCAGTCCGGCCCGACCAGAGTCTTCGACACGCACCGAAAATTCTGTCCCGCGTGCGGCCAGCACCATGCCGGGCGTGGTGATGTTATAGGAAGAATTGGCATCCAGAGCGCGGCCCAAACGCTGTGTCGTTTCGCCCGCCAACACCTGGGCATTGAGCGTGAACGATTGGCCCTCGCCTTTAAATTCCTTGATGCTGTAGGTCGTGTTGGGCAGCAGATCGGTGTCCACACCATCGGTGAAGAAGGTGATTCGTGCCGAGCCTGTGGCATCCGTGCGGACTTGATCGCCCACGCCGACAATCGCCTCGACCTTCACGGTGATCCAATTGGGCGTATCAACGCGCTTGACTTCAACGCCAGATTTGAGAACCTCAAGCGTGGCCGCCAGCGTCGTCTGCTGTTGGGCATATACGACGATAGACAGAAGGAGAAGGCTCACAAGAGCGATAAGCGATTTGCGTGACGACAATTTCATATGAGGTCTCCCGAATGCCCTTACCTTAATAAATCGTAATTATTATACCATGATTTGCATCGTTTTGAGGCAGAGAAACAGTATCAAATTCCTGTATAAATTGAAATGAACGTCCTCTGCTTGTAATCATATCGTGAATGTGGCTCTCATGCTTGTGAGAGGGCCTCAGTATCGAAACCTTCCCGTGATATCTTCAAATGTGCCTTTCGTCGCGTCATTTGTTATGATCGGCGGTAGGAGAAACCGCATGAATCCAGAACTCATCAATATCTTAAACACAATCGTCCGCAGCGCCACGCCTCTCATCATTGCCAGCCTGGGCGAGACGATCACGGAGCGGGCGGGCATGATCAATCTGTCGCTCAACGGCTCGCTGCTGCTCTCGGCGCTGGCGGGCTATGTGGTGGCGAAGACGACCAACAACATTCTGCTAGGCGTGCTGGCGGCGGCGCTTGTCGGCCTGCTCATCGCGGCCATCATTGGCCTGGGGGCGATCCCGCTGCGGCAGGATCAGGTGGCACTGGGCTTTGTGCTAACGCTGCTGGCTGAAAATATGGCAAAGTTTCTGGGTACGCCCTACAAC
>DAOTUR010000710.1:0-1833 GCA_034436915.1 Anaerolineae bacterium | reverse complement strand
CGACACGGTTGGCTCCCAAGCCGCCTGTTTAATCGTTCACCGCAGAGTTCGGAACTGGTGAGGCATTCCGAAGTGCCTATCTATTCGTCTCTAACGGAGCCTTCTCAGGCCGAGTCTGGTAAGCACTGAGGCTAAAGCCCCTCCCTTCAGGGATGGGGATGCTTACTCCTTAGTTCTTATCGGTGAGTATATCGACATTGATTTCAGTATATGCGAATTTTGCTCAAATGGGTGATCTAGCCCACACTCCAGCGAGCCGCCACCAGAACGCCCGCGATGAGCAGGCCGTATACGCCCATGCCAACCAGACCCATCACGACTCCCGCAGACGCGGCCATCTCAAGCGAGGCATACATCCACGCCGCTGCACCAACCAATGTCGCCAGACGCATGAGGAAAGCGGCGCTGCCCGCCACACTGCCTGCGGCGTCATTGGGCAGCGCAGAGAAGACGCCGAGCGCAGCGGTGAGCGCAGCATCCAGCACACTGTAAATCACCGTGAGGATGAGCAGCAGTGGCAGCGGCGTCAGCCCTTCGGTAGAGCGAGACAGCACAATGCCGTTTGTGAGTCCATCCTGCGCCAGACGATAGGCTTGCAGCGTGGGGCCAGCGCTGGCGAGATAAAATGTGACGAAGCCCATCCGCAGCAGGCACGTCATGACATAATCACCGTTGAGCGCCCGCAGCGAGGCCCACCATTTGCCCAGGACGATGCGCTGTGGCCCGATATCGGTCAGGCGCAGCGCGTCCCAGGTGTTGCCGTCTTTTTCGCGGCGGATGCTGTTGGCCGCCAGCGCCATATTGATCATGGTCACGACGAGCGACATAGCAATCATCATCGTGAGCAGCAGCGCCAGACACAGCAAGAAGACATTGCTTTGATCGACAAACGGAATCAGCTCCAATGCTGATTTTTCTGCCAGCACTGGCCCCGTTTGGCAGATGGAGGCGGCAATGACGCAGGGTGCAACGAGACGCTGGGCCAGAGCAAACAGCGCCAGCCCGATAAAGGCCAGAGACATGAGCAGCGACGGCAAAATCAACAAGGCCGCGAGAAAAATCCAGACGCCGCCCACCCGTCCCCGCGCAATCACAAACCGCTGATAATGAAATTCCGCCTGCACCACCGGGTTGCGATCAGCGGCCTGTAACACCTGTGTCATAGAAAGAGAGTCCTTCATCCGTTTCATCCCGTACCATAATAATCGAATTTTCGATTTGGCAACGGCGGGAAAGCGTGATGCAAGAGTAATCGTATCAAATCGTAATTCGGTGAAATTAAGATGTTCAGGATGGTTCTTGTAGAGGCGCAGCGTGCTGCGCCCTTGATTTGGGTATCCGTCGTCATTGGGCGCAGCACGCTGCGCCCCTACAATTGAATAGGAATGAGCAGAGCGATGCAAAACTGAGGTTATAATGGGAGAAACAGTCTCTGAAGGAGGGTCTTATGCTTCCAGTTTTGATGGTCATGGGTGGCTTGCTGGCGCTGTGGGTGCAGTCGCAGCCCGATGCTGCTGAACAGCGTTTGCCCAACAGCATATTGCGGTCAGTCGGCGGGATGCTGGTGGTGGGCGGGGTGATCGCATTTTTCTCCCCCCTGATTGCGTGGGTGCTAGTGGGCGTGGCAGTGGTGATCGGTTTTCTGAGCGCTCAGAAGCGGGCAAACTAAACTCGTCCGTAAGAGACATGGCGCTATGCTGCGTCTCATGTCTGGGAGACCGTTTGATAATGCAAAATGTTATGCATGATTCGTGTAGGGACAGGGCCTGCCCTGTCCATTTTCACGCGATGAACGGACAGGGCAGGCCCTGTCCCTACGCCAAAATACATTTT
>DAOTUR010000709.1:0-8751 GCA_034436915.1 Anaerolineae bacterium | reverse complement strand
AATACCTTCGCCAAAATTCAGAGTACCTGAAAAAGCGGGATTTTTGCCAAAATTTGGCACTTTGTGACCTTTTATAAGCCAAGTTTTGGGGTCAAATTTGCTTCAAAAAGGCAGATTTGTCTGTGTTTTCAAAATTGGCGAAGGTATTGTCTTTTTGATTCCTAAAAAATATAAAACTGGTAAACGTCCCTGTCTTGAGGATGCATAAAACCAGGGCAAAGGGAACCCTAGCGATCATAATTTCGTTCGTCATGTAGAGAGGCGGATAAGGTTTTAAGAGGGAGATCAGGCGACAGGCATAACAATCTTTAAATTAAGGCGAGTCTATGCCCGTATTTTGTCCTCGATCTTTAACATCTAATCAACCGACCTTGCTCTTATAATGACGGTTGAAATTATATTCCGGGGACATGATGGAACATCAAGCTAAAAGCAAGCAGTCAACGCCCGATCAGAAACACGCGGCGGCTCAATCAGCCCCACGTGCTGATTCGTCTCAGAATGCCACCACACAGCACATCCTGTCGTTGCAGCGCACGATTGGCAATCGGCAGGTGGGCCGAATGCTGCAAGCCCGCACGCTGCCCTCGCTGCAACGTCGCCAGCGCTCGATGATCCAGCGCTTTGAATCAGATGAGCACGCCAAGCTGGGCGATGAGGCCACACGCGGCGAGCATGGTGAGCTGCGAAATGTGGAGCTGGCCCCCGATTATCACCTGTCCTATGGCGAGATGACCGCGATGGGCGGCGACTTCTTTGGCGGTATCGCCGAGATGCGTGCGCTTGCCAACGCCAAAGCCATCAAAGGCGTTGGCACACGCGAAGAATTGGAATATGTGCGCGTCTGCAAAATCCGCGCCACAAGCAAAGAGGATGAAAAGGCAAAAGCCAAAGCCTTCTCGCCCGAAGTCATTGTCGCCGTTGACAAGCGCTATTATGCCCTCGCCCTCAACAATCGCTCTCATTTCCTCAATCCGGCCACCGGGGACGAAGGCCAGAGCATGGGCGATAAGGCGCAGAACAGCGTCGATACACGCGGCAAAAAAGACTGGGATGTGGCCTTTCCTCTCGCACAAAAAAATCTCCCCAATGCCGCCGCTGCCTATCATCGCTATCATGTGCAGGCTCTCTATGAGGCGTATTATGCCGGGTCGCAGGGCAAAGGCGTCGATCCAGCGATGGCCGCCGAAGCCTTTGGCAGTCATTATCTGACGGATTCTTTCTCCGGCGGCCATCTCCGCACCGCCCGCGCCAGCATCAAAGAACACTGGAATGCGCGTGTGCCGATGTTCAACTACAACCTTAAGGGCTATATTGCCAATGCGCTGGCACGGAAATTAGCGCCCTGGTATGCCAGCGTTGATACGGCCTACAGCATCGACAATTTTCTCAAGAAAGGGGCTCTCGCAACCGTCACGGAAAAGATCGACGCCAAAGGCGTGATCACATTTGGCGATGTCGTGTCGGGCGCGGTGCATGATTATGACAATGCCAACGGCGTGCGGGCCACCATCCAGGGCGAAAATGTGCGTCTCTTCGGTGACGGGCATCTCGGCGAGGGCAACGAGAAAGACCGTGCAATGATGGCCGTGAATGCCGGGATGCAGGATATCCTCAAAGCGTGGGAGGCTGGCAAAAAGCAAACCGATGTGCTGGCGCTGTCGTCGTATCTCATGAACGGTGGCGTCTTCCTGCCGGAGAGTCTCATCCCCAGCGTCACGCCGGATTCACAGGTCGATGCCAAAGATCAGCGCGTAAAGTGGGATTACGACAGTGTGTTTGCGCTGATGGCCGATGCCAAATTTAAGGCTGCTATCACGATCTTCGCCAAAGACAAGGCATCTGAGTTTGAAGGCGTCGCCAAAGACCTGGGCGACAAAGACCAGGAGAAAGCGTTCATGTCCGAGGTGGTCACACCGCTCCGCAACAATCCGCTCGATGTGATCCGAGGCGTGATCAACTGGGTTCCCGATACAGGCGGCGGCGTGGGCGGTCACAATCAGGATGATAACGCCCTGGAATATCTAGCGCTGGTCAAAAAGAGCAATGCGCTGCATACCCTCACCGTGCCGCAAAAGGTCAAAATCATCCAATTTGTCTTCGACGGCTATACATCGGGCGATGATGAAGATCGTCTGATGGAGATGATCAACGCCAAGCCGAGCGATGTGGCTGAGTTGGTGAGACTGATTGGCTGGGATGAGATGGAAGACGAACTCGGCAGCGCCTTCTCCAAGAAGTATCCCAAGAGCCAATTTGTGGCGCACAAGTGACCCTTGTTCTCTCGAATATCCCAAACACGCTGAGGCATCTCGGCGTGTTTGATTCTAGGTTATCGTCCATAAAACGCACAACGATCAACCCCACGACCCCGCCATACTGATCTTTAGGAGCAAAAATGTGGTCGTAGGGACATGTCATGTCCTGACATTTCATGTCCGAACTGATGGACAAGGCGGGCCTTGTCCCTACAAAATACCCTCAATATCGCTGTTTATCGTTGTGGCAAGGGACTACCCCAGGGCAATCGAGAGACTTTCCACAGACATTGAGAGTTCTCTGAGAGATTGCTCAAGCCAAAATCTGCTAATTTAACGTTTAAGATTTTTTCTCAACACAATGTCTATTGAAATCGCTTGGGCATTATGCCTATACTAATCTCAAGAGAGTTTGTGCGAAGTGTTAAAATTACATCATGTTACATTAGAGGATAGAGATGACCGATTCTTCTGTGCAAGAACGTTCTTCGGCCCAGCTTACGCCGGAGACCCTGGTTGAGATGTATCGCGTGATGGTGCTGTCACGCCGCCTGGATGAACGCGCCTGGGTGCTGCATCGCCAGGGCAAAATTGCCTTTCATATCAGCGCCATCGGCCATGAGGCGTGCCAGGTAGCCGCCGCCTTTGCCATCCAGCGCGGCGTTGATTTTGTTTACCCCTACTACCGCGATTTGACGCTGTGTCTGGCGCTGGGCATCACGCCGCTCCACTTCATGCTGAGTTTGTTCGGCAAAGAGGGCGAGATTAGCAGCAATGCCCGCCAGATGCCAAGCCATTTTAGCCATCGCGCCCTCAATATCGTCAGCGGCTCGTCCAGCGTGGCGACCCAGGTTCCCCATGCCGCAGGGACGGCCTTCGCCATTCAGTATCGGCACAAGATCGGCCTGACCCGTCCCGACGATGCCACACAGCCGCGTCTGGCGCTCACCTGCCTGGGCGAAGGCTCGACCAGCCAGGGCGAATGGCACGAGGGCATGAATTGGGCCGGAGTGCATAAACTCCCGTTCATCTGTCTTGTGCAAAACAACCGTTACGCCATCTCCGTGCCGTATGAGCAGCAGTCGGCCATGCCCAACGTGGCGGATCGCGCCGCTGGCTACGGCGTCAAAGGTATCGTGGTCGATGGCAATGATGTGCTTGAGAGCTATGATGCGCTCAGGCTGGCAGCAGAGCGCGCCTACAGCGGCGAAGGCGCGACATTGATCGAGGCCAAAACCTACCGCCCTGTGCCGCACTCCTCCGATGACGATGATCGCAGCTACCGCAGCCGCGAGGAGGTCGAAAGCTGGAAGAAGAAAGACCCGATTTTGCGCTATCAAAATACGCTGCTGGCACGCGGCCTGCTCACACCGGAAGCGATTGAGGATATCAATCAGCGGGCTGTGACCGAAGTCGATGAAGCGCATCGCACGGCTGAGAATGCCCCCTACCCGTCAATCGCATCGCTGTATGGCTCGGTCTATGCCCCGCTGGAGGATGACTAAATGTCCGTTCGCAATATGACGCTCATCCAGGCCATCACCGAAGCGATGGACGAAGAACTTCAGCGCGATTCCCGCGTCTTCATCACGGGCGAGGATGTGGGGCCACGCGGCGGCGTGTTTCGCGCCACGCTCGGCCTGCATGAAAAATACGGCTCGGATCGCATCGTCGATTCGCCCCTCGCCGAACTGTCCATCGTGGCGATTGGCATTGGCGCGGCGGTGGGCGGCCTACGCCCGATCTGCGAAATCCAATTCTCGGATTTCATCTGGCCCGCCTTCAATCAGATTTTGTCTGAGGCAGCCCGCATGTATTATCGCTCCAATGGCACATGGAACGTCCCGATGGTCATTCGCGCCCCGTATGGCGGCGGCGTGAGCGGCGGCCTGTACCACAGCCAGAGCGTCGAGGCGTTTTTTGCCCATATTCCCGGCCTCAAAATTGTCATTCCGTCCACGCCGCAGGATGCCAAAGGGCTGCTCAAGAGTGCGGTGCGTGATCCTAATCCGGTCATGTTCTTTGAGCCAAAAAAAGGCTACCGCGCCATTAAGGGCGATGTCCCGGATGAGGAGTACACCGTCCCGATTGGCCCGGCCCGCATCGCCCGCGAAGGCAGCGATCTCTCAATCTACTGCTATGGCATGATGGCCCATTACTGCATGATCGCTGCTGAGAAAGTCGCCCGTGAGGATGGCATTCAGGCCGAGGTTGTCGATCTGCGGACGCTGCTGCCCGTTGATAAAGCCGCGATTTTGAAATCCTTCAAGAAGACGGGCAAAGCGCTCATCGTCTACGAGGACAATCTGACGATGGGCTACGGCTCGGAAGTCGCGTCGATCCTGGCGGATGAGGGCTTTCAATACATGGATGGGCCGATCAAGCGTCTGGCTGCGCCGGATGTGCCGGGCGTGGCGTTCAGCCATCCGCTGCAAGAAGAATATATGCTCAATCCTGATAAAATCGCCGCCGCGATCCGTGATCTTGTAAAGTATTAGCCCAGGAGGGAACATGGCAACAAAAATCATCATGCCCCAATTGGGCGAAAGCGTGGTCGAAGGCACACTGAGCGAATGGCTCAAGCAGCCCGGCGACACCGTTCATGAGTTTGAGTCCATCGCCCGCGTCAGCACCGATAAGGTCGATACCGAGATTCCAGCACCAGCGGCGGGCATCCTGCTTGCGATCCACGTCCATGCGGGCGAAACCGTCAATGCGGGCGTGCTGCTCGGCCTGATTGGGCAGGCGGACGAAAGCACCGACACAGGCAGCCCCTCGACAGGTCATGCGGCAAATGGACATTCCGCACCCACGCCGACGCAGGCGGCTCCCATGCACACACAGCCGACCAATGGACATGCCAGTTATGGCGGGCATGTGACGCCTGTCGTGGCCCGTATGGTCAGCGAACACAAACTTGATCTCTCGCAGATTACAGGCTCCGGGCGCAAGGGCCGCATCACCAAAAAAGACGTCATGGCCTACATGGAGCAAGCGCCGACATCTATCCCCCCTTCACAAAGTGGGGTTGATGATGTGCCGCCCTGGGAGCGCCCCGGCTCCGGTGACCTGTTCAAATCGACCTCCGAGTATGGCATGGAGGAGACACCAAAAACGGCTCCTACCCCGTCTCAGGGCTTGACAGGTCAAGCCCCTACAATACCTACACCTGTCTCGCAGCCCCCCATAAATATGCAACCTGTAGGGGCGCAGCGTGCTGCGCCCTCGCAAGAGATATCAAGTATCCCCGGCGAACTGCAAGCCCTCAGTGCCATACGCCGTTCTATCGCCCAGCACATGGTCAACAGCGTCCACACCTCGCCGCATGTGACGACGGTGTTTGAGGTCGATCTGACAGCCATCGTCCAGCACCGCGAGGCCAACAAAGCCGCCTTCGCCAAACAGGGGCAAAAGCTGACCTATACGCCCTATTTTGTGGCGGCATGTGCGGCGGCCCTGCGCGAGAATCCGCTGGTCAACAGCCGCTGGATGGATGAGGGCATTTATGTCTATCAGCCCATCAATATTGGCATTGCCACCGCGATTGATGATGGCTTGATCGTGCCGGTGCTCAGGAATGCGGGCGATTACAATCTCAGCGGATTGGCGCGGCAGATCAATGATCTGGCAGAGCGTGCTCGCAGCAAACAGTTGAAGCCCGACGAGGTGCGCGAGGGTACGTTCACGCTGACGAATCATGGGGTGAGCGGCAGCCTGTTTGCCACGCCGATCATCAATCAGCCACAAACGGCGATCCTGGGCGTGGGCGCAATTGAGAAGCGCGTGAAGGTCGTCAATGATGCGATTGCCATTCGCCCGTGTGCCTATCTCTCGCTCACGTTCGATCATCGCGTGCTGGATGGCGCATCCGCCGATGCCTTCGTCAGCCGTGTCAAGGCGCTGCTGGAACATTGGGCATAAATAAGAGCGACTGAAAACGAGAGAAAGATATCGTAGGGACACGGCACGCCATGTCCAGAATGTCAAACATGATGGACCGTCTCCCTACGATAACCTCATCATTATTATCGTTATTAACAGAAAAAACGAGGACACGGCGTGCCGTGTCCCTACACAATCGTCCATTGTAATCCGTATTATATCTCCTTCTAAAAACTCGAACCCCTGAAAAGGGCGTATCCCCATTCACGCTCACACGGTAGACCTGCTGAACATAGATACTAAATCGCGTTATGATAAGGATGGATCGGTATGATGGGAAAAGGACATGGGATGAAAAAACACGTTGTCGGCATGATAATGGGGCTGATGCTGGCTCTCCTGGTGAGCGCCTGCCAGCCGGCCCAGACCGATCTACCCACCGTCGCGGCGTTGCCCACAGATATCCCGTCGCAAACACCGACACCGACAGAGACGCTCACCCAGACCCCCACAGCGACGCCCACCATCACGGTGACACCCTCGATTACGCCGACGCTGACCCCCACCGACACACCGACCAATCTGCCCTCGCCCACCAAACGGCCCACCGTCACGCCCCGCCCCACCCTGACGCTGACGCCGATTGAGACAGATGCGCCCGACCCCAACACGATTCGCATTCTCACCGCCACCGCCGCGATTGTGGAAGCGCCGACCCTGGCCACCCTGACGCCGATTCCCGCCGGGGCGCAGGTGACAGCCCGCCCCACCTCAACAGGCACGCCGCTCGTCACCGCCGATGTCATCATCACCGAAGCGCAGTTCCAGGAGCAGCTCGAACTGGCCCTGAAGGACAATGACAAGATCGACAGCGTTAAAGTCGATTTCACGCCCAATGGTATTGTGGTGACGACCACAGCCAGGGGCGGCGCGGCCTTTACATCGGGAACGATCACCTACACGATGACAATGCAGAAGAATTCCACATTCAATAATTATTTGGCAATGTCCATCGGCGATATTGTAATGACAGGCGGCGGCGACGTGCCGGAAGATTTCTTTAATATCGCTGTCGGAGATCTTTTCCAGGCCCTCTTTGACTCGTTCGGCCACATTCTCGATCAACGGTTGGGCCGTCCCGATCATGACCTGGAAAATCTCACCCTGACTGACACTACTATGGAGGTTTTTCTTTATGTTCCGCGTTAATCGTTGGCTGCGTCTTGGACGTCAAGGAATGTTCGCACTTCTCGGAGTTTTATTGGTTGTAGGACATGTCGCCGCGCAATCCACCTGTCCTACGATGGTGGATGAAGCCCTTAAAGGTCTCGATACCGCCTGTGCTGGGCTTTCCCGTAATCAGGCGTGCTATGGCAATGTGTCGTTGGAAGCCACGCCGCGTACAGGCGTCAATAATTTTAGCTTCCATAAGATCGGCGATATCGTCGATGTGACCGATATCGATACGCTCAAGCTTGAGCCGATGGATGAGGCCGCAAACACATGGGGTGTCGTCATGATGGCGCTGCAAGCTGATATCCCCGATTCGCTGCCCGGCCAGAATGTGACCTTCGTCCTGTTCGGCAACGTTGAAATTCAAAATACATCAACGGGCGATCAAACACCGATGCAAGCCTTCACCCTCAAGACAGGTGTCAGCGATGCGGGCTGCGAGGAAGCCCCCGAAAGCGGCGTCATGATCCAGACACCAACAGGCGTCCAGAGCGTCTCATTCAACGTCAATGGGGTCGATATGGAAGTCGGTTCCACCATCATGCTGCAAGCCCAGCCCGAAAAAGATCTGATCGTTTCCACAATGGAAGGCGCGGCAGTAATGCAAATGCCGGATGGCACGGCCTATCCCGTCATCTGTGGCACGGAATTTAGCATTCCGATGGATGCCAAAATGCAGCCTCGCGGCATCCCCCTGATGCCTATAGCCCTGCGAACCTCGCGTATAGGCAACAGCCAATTGGTGACGCAGATGCTGCCGCGCCCCCTCAAGACCATCGAAACCATTTCCTCCGCAAAGATGATTCTGCTGGAAGCCCGCCTCAAAGCCGGACTGCCTGCGTGCGGCGTCGGTGATCTGCCGGATTGTGTCCATGCGCTGCGGGATCATGGCACGCGGATATGGGCCAATATCGACGCATTCGCAACACCTTTGCCCCTGCCCCTCAGCACTGAGGACGGTTCGGGAAGTGGCGGATTGGGTAAACCGCCCCTGGACACAGGCCAGCCCGCTGTCCCCACGCCGGGCCGCCCCACCAGACCATAAGGACACGGCACGCTGTGCCCTTATGGGGCATCCCCTTCATTGACCGTAGCGTGCGGCAGGTTTGCAGAACAGCGGGCTGCGTCCCGCCCCGTTATTTGAGGCAGGATCGTGTAGGGGCGCGATGGATCGCGCCCTGATGATTTGTAGGGGGGCTGGGGCAGGATGCAGCCTGCCCCTACGAACCTAAAATCTGCATGGATAGGTGAATCACTCACCCATATGCAGCAACTTAAGCAAATCGAACCTTCTTAATCTCTCCTATGCCCTGTCGTCAGGGGTTGAAAACCCCTGCCTTGCCTGTTGCGGGACTGAAAGTCCCGCTCAAACCATCTT
>DAOTUR010000708.1:0-14903 GCA_034436915.1 Anaerolineae bacterium | reverse complement strand
GATTCGTGTAGGGACAGCGCCTGCCCTGTCCGTTCATCGCGTGAAAATGGACAGGGCAGGCCCTGTCCCTACGCCAAAATACATTTTTTTGTAACGAATGGCATTATCAAACGGCTTCTCAGAAATCACCCCGTTTCCAATAATCGATATGAGAGCCGCCTTGCTCTCCTGAGAAAGGCTTTATGATGCGCGTCTTGTTTTTGGTCAGTGTGTTGATGCTGGTTGCGTTAAGCCGAGTCACCGCCCAGGATGACGCCAAAAAAGGCGCATTCTATACGGGCGAATATCCCAACGTCCTGCACGAGATTGGCTTGAGCGATGAAGATGTCCAGGCTCGTATAGAGGAAGTCTGGCAGCAGCTTTTTTATGGCAATGACACGAGTGAGCGGGTGTACTATCCTGTTGGCGAGGACATGGCCTATATGCTGGATGTCAACAACAAGGATATCCGCTCTGAGGGCATGTCGTATGGCATGATGATCGCGATTCAGTTGGATCATCAGGAAGAATTTAACCGCCTGTGGACGTGGGCCAAGACCTATATGTATCAGGCCGACGGTCAGTACAAAGGCTATTTCTCATGGCACAATCGCCCCGATGGCACAGCGATTGATCGTAATCCGGCCTCCGATGGTGAAACATGGTTCATCATGGCGCTGTTCTTTGCGGCGGGACGATGGGGCAATGGCGAGGGCATCTTTAACTATGAGGCCGAAGCCAATGCCATCCTCAACACGACGCTCCACACCGCGTCTCCAAAGGCGGGGGCCACCAATATGTTTGATGAAAAAAGCAAGATGGTGGTGTTCGTCCCGCAGTTTGGCCGTGTGAGCCAATTCACCGATCCGTCCTATCACACGCCGTATTTCTATGAGTTGTGGGCACGCTGGGCCAAGCAGGATCAGACATTCTGGACGGAAGCCGCCACCGTCAGTCGGGCGTTCTGGCACACGACAGCCCATCCTGAGACTGGATTGATGCCGAATTATGCCGAATTCACAGGCGAGCCTGTCCCCTGGGGCGATTATGGCGAGTTCTTCTATGCCGATGCGTGGCGCACGCCGAT
The DNA here is from genome assembly GCA_034436915.1 of Anaerolineae bacterium. Classification (GTDB taxonomy): domain Bacteria; phylum Chloroflexota; class Anaerolineae; order Aggregatilineales; family Phototrophicaceae; genus JALHOR01. The sequence goes on along the minus strand of DAOTUR010000708.1, from coordinate 13,837 downwards.
GCAGGTGGCGGTGGATTACTCGTGGTTTGCCGCCGATGCGTGGCAGGTTGAGCAAAGCAATCGCACGCTGCGTTTCTTCTACAACCTGGGCCTGGATCGCTACAATAGCAAATTCAAGATCGACGGGACGCCCGCCCAACCGCAGCATCGTGCGCTCGGCCTGATCGCCATGAATGCGGTGTCGGCATTGGCGGCGGATGATCCGATTCGGCTGGAATTCGTGCAGGCATTCTGGGATGCGCCGCTGAATACAGGCCAGTATCGCTACTATGATGATCTGTTGTACATGATGGCGCTGCTGCACCTGAGCGGCAACTTTAAAATCTATGCGCCTGCGTAGACTCAATGGGGCATGACATCCACAACCAGGGGTAAACGGTTGTCTCTCGTGTTGGTAGTACACCGCTACGATGATAATGACAAATACGCACAACGGTTTGTAGGGACATGGCCCGCCTTGTCCACACATTCGGACATGACATGTCATGTCCCTACAAACCGCCATAAATATCTCTATTGATCGCTGTGGCGTGGTAGCAGGGGCAACCCTAGAGTAAAATCGAGATGGTTTTGACCCTCGAATCAAAGCAGGGGCACGATATATCGTGCCCCTACAATTTTTGCTGGTTATAAGGACATGACTCTCATGTCCCGCAGCACCAAGACCAGAGCGAATTAACGCTTGGTGTAGGTGGGTGCTTTACGAGCACGCTTGAGACCTGGTTTCTTCCGTTCCTTGACACGCGCATCGCGTGTCAGGAGGTGGGCCTCGCGCAGAGCCGACTTGAGGTCGATATCGATGGCGAGGAGCGCACGGGCCAGACCCAGCTTCATCGCGTCACGCTGGCCGCTGATGCCGCCACCGTTGACATGAATGCTCACATCGTAACTGCGATCCGCACCCGCCACGACCAGCGGCAGGAGCATAAGCTCCAGATCGCCGTCGCGGGGCATGTATTCGGTCACATCTTTGTCATTGACGGTGATCTTGCCAGCGCCGCCGGGGAACACACGGACACGGGCAGTGGCCTCCTTGCGGCGGCCGATCCCTTCATAGTATTGTGCAGACGACATAAATTGTTCTCCCTAACGGTCTAGACTGTCAGCGGTTCGGGCTTCTGAGCTTCATGCGGGTGTTCTGAACCGGCATAAATCTTCAGTTTCTTGATGGTCTGGTGACCCAGAGCCTGCTTTTGCATCATCCCGTGAATCGCAAAGCGCAGGGCGCGATCCGGGTGATTCTTCAACAAATCGCGCAGGGTCGTCCGCTTGAGGCCGCCCATGAAACCGCTGTAACGATAATAAATCTTATCGTCCAGCTTTTTACCCGTGACACGGATTTTTTCGCAGTTAATCACCACGATGAAATCACCGCAGTCGAGGTTCGGCGAATAGATGGGCTTGGTCTTGCCCGTCAGATACAGCACAATCTTCGAGGCGAGGCGGCCTAATGTCTGGCCCTCGGCATCGACGACGTACCACTTGCGCTCAATATCATTGGCGCTGGTCGTATAGGTCATCTGTCTTTTGGATCTCATGTTCATCTCCGGCTCACATCCCTGGGGATGTGCCTGGCGCTGCAAACGATCACTCTGCCGTTACGTCCGCCACATAAGTGACGGCCTCTAAAGTGAGGCCCTGGGGCGGCGCAGGAGGCAGAGCCTGTTTGACATCTGCGCCGCGAAACGCTGTTTCAAAAGTATTGAGGCTGCGCTGTCCGCGCCCAACGGCCACCAGGAGCGCCACAATGCGCCGCACCATATGGTGTAAAAAGGCCGTTGCCTCAATCGTATAGGTGTATCGCACACCTCTGGACTGCGGGAGAGCCTGCCACTGTGAGTGAAAGACCTCGCGCACCGTATTCTCACCGTGCGGGGCCTGGCCGAAGGTGGCAAAATCGTGTTTGCCCACCAGCAGCGCCGCCGCCTGCTGCATCGCTGTCTCATCCAGGGCGGCATAGACATGCCACACGCGATAGACGAGGAGCGGATCGCGCACAGGGGCCGCCCAGACCTCATAACGGTAACGACGGGCTTGAACGCCATGACGCGGGTAGAACCCGGCCTGCTCCACGAGCGATACAATGGCAATCGTGGGTGGCAGTTGTGTATTCAAGGCCGCCATCAGGACATCCGCGCTGCGTGACCAGTCGGCATCAAAGCCGATGACCTGCCCCACAGCATGAACACCTGTATCGGTGCGCCCTGCACCCCAGATCGTCACCGGATGATTGATGAGGCGCGTGAGGGCCGCCTCCAACTCTCCCTGAATCGTCAGTGCGTTGGATTGGCGTTGAAAGCCCTGGTACGGCGTGCCATCATAAACCACCTGTGCCCGATAGCGTGCCATGTAGGACTAGGCGCTGGTCTCATCGCCAGTGGGGAAATCCACCAGCTCAAGCAGCACCAGCGGCGCATTATCACCCTTGCGAGTGCCGACCTTGTAAACACGGGTGTAACCGCCGGGCCGATCTTTGTAGATGGGCGCAATGGTGTCAAACAATTTCTGCACCAGCACGCGATCATTGTTCAAGCGGCTGGCGACAATACGGCGGGCATGAACTGCCACCTGCGGATTTTTTGTCGCTTCGGCGTCGGCGAGGCCGCGCTTGGCGATGGTAATCAGGCGTTCGACATGGCCGCGCACAAAGGCAGCTTTGGCTTCGGTGGTCTGGATACGCCCATGATTCAGCAGTCCAATCGCCAGGCTCAGGCGAAGAGCATGACGCTGGCCGCTGTCACGGCTGAGTTTCTTTCCTGCAACGCGATGACGCATAATAGATCTCCAGGAACCGCACAGGCAGTCTTACGACTCTTGATCCTGCGGGTAATAGCCTTTTTCTTTCAGCTTGTCGATGAGTTCATCCAGCGATTTCTCGCCAAAATTGCGAATGCCCAACATGGCATCCGGCCCCCGCTGAAGCATGACCAGCACATCGCCAATCGAGGTAATGCCTGTACGCTTAAGCGAGTTGAACACACGCACGCTCAGATCAAGCTCTTCAATCGGCTTATCGAAGAGAGCCGGACGATGACCACTGTGCGGATGCTCAGGCTCATCCCCCACCACGCTTGACGAAATGTCCATCTCGTCATAGGTGATGCCCGCCACCACTGAGAGGTGACGCATGAGGATTTTGGCAGACTGACCCAGGGCGTCTTCGGGGCGGATCGTTCCGTCCGTCCAGATTTCCAGCACCAGGCGGTCATAGTTGGTACGCTGGCCCACGCGGGCGGGTTCGCGGTCATAATTCACGCGCTTGATCGGGCTGAAGATCGCATCTACAGGCAGCTCACCAATCGGTAAACGCCCGCGTTCTTCGGCGGGGCTGTAGCCGCGTCCGGTGCGAACTTCAAATTCCATATCGATGTGCGCGTCAGGATCATCAACAGTGAACAGATACAGATCCGAGTTGACGATCTGCACTTCCGACGGAAGCGAAATATCCGCCGCCGTGATCTGGCCCTCTCCACGATGCTGCAAGCGCAGGCGTGAGCTTTCCACACCGTCATGCATCACCAGGCGAATCTGCTTGACCTGGAGAATCAACTGAGTCATATCCTCGCGCACGCCAGGAATGGCCGAAAACTCGTGATGCACATCGCTCACACGCACGCTCGACACCGCTGCACCGGGCAGCGACGAGAGCAGAATGCGGCGCAGGGCATTGCCCAGCGTGAGGGCATAGCCGCTTTCCAGCGGGCTAATCACGAAGCGTCCATAATTCTTCGTCACGGCCTGGCTCTCCACTTTGTGGGGCAGGGTCATGTGGCCGGTGATGCTGTTCGCGTCGTTGTTCGTGGCGGCGCTGGTGTGAAGCGAAGGACTGCTCGTATAGGGCGTCGGCATCTGTTTCACCTCGATGAAAGACTACTAGACACGGCGTTTTTTGGGTGGACGCACGCCGTTGTGCGGGACGGGCGTCACATCGGTGATGGAACGCACCTTCAGGCCACTGCCCTGGATCGCGCGAATTGCTGATTCACGACCCGGACCCGGCCCTTTGATAAACACATCAACTTCTTTCATGCCATGTTCCTGCGACGCTTTGGACGCAGCGGCAGCAGCGAGACGGGCGGCATAGGGCGTGCTCTTGCGGCTGCCCTTGAAGCCCGATGTACCGGCGCTCGCCCACGTCACAACATTGCCCGATTGATCCGTGACGGACACAATCGTGTTATTGAACGTGGCAAACACATGCGCCTGACCGTAAGGGATGTTCTTAAACACCTTCTTAGCGGCGCGGCGGCCTGTCTTCTTTGCAGGGGTGGTAGTACGTGCCATTCTTGAATATCTCCAACAGATTGTTGTGCCAGCGATATAGGACGCTTGAGTCAGCCGAGCGGAATTTGCATCCTCCGTGCCACATCAGCGCGTCATCAGCGGGACGTTATTTCTTGGTTGCCCCACGACGACGACCACGACCTGGGACGGTCTTTTTCTCACCCCGGCGAGTACGGGCATTCGTCCGTGTACGCTGACCGCGAACGGGCAGATTACGACGATGCCGCATCCCCCGATAGCTTTGGATGTCGATGAGACGCTTAATGTTGGTGGCTTCAATGCGACGAAGATCGCCTTCCACCGTCATCTTGCCGACTGCCTCGCGCAGCTTTTGCAAATCCGCCTCTGTCAAATCACGCACACGGGTATCGCCGCTCACACCAGTTTCATCGAGAATACGATGACTGGTGGTGAGGCCGATGCCGTATACATAAGTCAGGGCGATTTCGACACGCTTTTCACGCGGCAGGTCAACACCTTCGATACGAGCCATTTTTTGACCTTCCTAATCGGACGAGGGGCGTTTAGCCCTGCTTCTGCTTGTGCTTGGGATTGGCGCAGATAATCATCACGCGCCCATGACGTTTAATCACGCGGCATTTGGGGCAGCGCGGCTTAATCGACGGTGCGACTTTCATTGGTCTTAGCCTTTGTTGCTCTTTTGCGAACGAACTATACATTCTATCAAAATCGCCGTCAGAGTCGAGAGCGATTCAAAAATTGTGAGCGCGAAGTGCATTTGAACGGGGCATAAACGCGCAACCGAGATGGGTTCTCTCGCGGCAGACATTATACAGGAACTCTAAAGATTCGTATAGGGTTGGATAAGAAGGGGTGGCGGGGCGGGTCTACAGGTTCGGAGGACAAGGCGGGCCTTGTCCCTACAGACCGCCATAAATATTGTTATGGTGGGGTAATCCAGATTCCGATGATGAGAGGCGCAATGAATCCGAGTATTCTAAAAGCAATACGATCACGACAGATGAGGCAAAGACGATGGGCTTCTTAAAAACACTTCTTTGGACGCAAAGGGTCTGTAAAAATATAAGTTTCCGTCGAATAACGATATCAGCAATGATTGTAGAGATGAAAACACCTTGTTTCTACAATCATCAGTAAGTTATTCTTTTACCGACCCGAAGATCAGATTAAACTTGGCATGATCATCACAAGAGAGGGCCTATGACCGATAAAACGCCAAACACGCCCGCACCTTTTCGCATGGTGATCACGGAGATTTACATGATCAAAGCACGCGGCGTCGTGGTCGTGGGCGATATTGAATCGGGAGCGCCGAAGAAAAATCAGGCGATTACGATCACAGGCCATAATAAAACGCTGCATGGCTCGATTGCGGGCATCCATATCAACCCCTCCAACAAGAGCATTGGCATCCTGCTCAAGAGCATTCGCCGCGACGATGTGCAGATCGGCATGGTCATCACGACGGAGGGCACACAAGACAGGCGATAATTCAGGCGTTCCTCAGCAAATCTCCCTTCGCCCGCTTATAGCGCAAAATTACGCGAAACAGATTATATCTCCCCCTCATGGTCGAACGGCTCAGTGTGGATCGTCACGCGCTCAAGCTGATGCCACTGCGCCCGCAGCAGCACCTCGGCGGATTCGGCGAAGTGGTGTGCGGCATCGACGGTAATATGGGCGGGCAGCGCGGCATGAAGCACGAGCGCAAAACCGGGCATGGCGGGGCGCAAACGCAAATCGTGCCAGCCCACGCCGGGATAATGGGTTTGCAGCAGCTTGAGAATGCTCTCCGACAGCGCCGCAAGGCGATCCGAGGGCGGTGGATCGGTGCGATCTTCCAGCGGCAGCGCAGGCTCAATATGCGTGGTGACGCGGGCGATATGGGGCAGCGCCTCCTGCACAGCCGCCTCAAATGCGCTGACCTGACTGTGCGCGGCGGCCAGCGTTTGCCCCGCTGGAACCTCCACATGCAGCTCTAATTCCGGGCCATGTCGCTGGACTTCGTGCGTTGTCAGGCCGTAGAGATCGGCGGTGGTTCGCACAATCAGCACAGCATCCGTTGTCTCCTGCGTGCCGACAATCGGTTCAATATCAATCTGGAGCGACCCCTGTAAGCGCTCTTGCAGACGCTGTCGTACTTTGTCGATGATGGCGCGAATCTGGGCGGCATTCATCAGCGGCGAGATCTGAATTTCGAGATCGAGATGGGCGGCATCGACTGTGCCGCGACTGCGGGCGCGTCCAATCGCCTGGATGCCCTCCATCGCGCCAATCGCCTCGCGGATTTGCTCCGGTGTATAGGGAGCCGCATCGACCAGTACACGGCTCGTCTGGCGCAAAATGCCGATGGCAGCATAGCTGATCATGATCATGACGCCAAGCGCGGCGACGACATCCAGCCACCACCAGCCTGTGAGCGTCCCCAGAATCGTGCTGATGAGCACCGATGTTGTCACCCACACATCTGCACCTGTGTTCTGGGCATCTGCCAGCAAAATCTCTGAGCGCAAGCGCTGTCCGGCGGCCTTCTGGTAGCGGCTGACGCCCACATTGATGATGAGCGTGGTGAGGAGGAGAACGATATCCGGCAGAGACACACGCGGCAGCTCCTGAGTTTGCAAGCGCTCAATCGCCCCGCGCCCCACCTCCCAGGCCGTCAGCAGCAGCAGCGCCCCAATGAGCAAAGCGGCCAATGTCTCAAAGCGGCGGTGTCCGTAGGGATGTTCATCATCCGGTGGCAGCCCCGCATAGTGGTTGGCGATGAGGCCCGCTACATTGCCCGCGCTGTCGGCCAGCGAATGGAAGCCATCCGCCGCAATCGCCAGCGCCCCGGTGAGCATCCCAAGCACAATCTTGCCGATTGCGACGAGGAGATTCAGGATCAATGTGATCCACAAGACTTGATCAACCTGCTGCCGTTTCGTATCCATCTGTCACCCTGTGTCTGCCTACCTAGCAGCATAAAAGACAGACATGAGATTTGACAATCTATAGCCTAAAGATTCGAGTACGCGAGAGAGAAGTTTAGAGAGGTCTAATGAGGAAAAGACTTTAAAGGATCGGTCTTTTAACGATCAAACGGGGGAGGCGGGCAGGTCTATATGATTGCGTGATTTTATCCATGTCATTTCAATTTGAGGTGGGATGGACATATGGGGCGCACAACACGTCGCGCCCTCATATGCCGATGTTTATGACGAATGCACATCACGCCGCAGCGTAATGGTCGTCGCCTCGTCGCCTTTGCGCGTCAGCGTGGCGATCAGCGCGATATCCGTGTCTTTGGTGGGCTGTTTGATGTAGAAGATCGCCTGATTAGGGCCTTTGTCATCCGGCACACTGACGTGCGACTCACCAAAGTCTTTCTGCAAACTCGCCAGCGAGATCGGCGCAGCCAGCGTCACCTCGACATGCGCCACCTGCTCACTGTGATACTGCATCACAACATCGATCAGACTGAAATGCTCATCCTTCGGCTTGAGTTGGACGTTGCTCGGATAGCTCTTGACGACAGCGCCCAAATGCGATTGCAAATCTTTTACCGTCACGCTTGCAGGCGTGAGATGGTGGATCAGTGTTTTGAGATGGTCAATCATGGTCTGCCCTTATTTGGTCTTTTTCTTTGCCAATTTGCGGAAGCCCGCGCCTGCTGCCCCGCCCACTGCCCACGCATCCTTCTCATGTAGATGATCGCGGTATGCCTTGTATACAGCACCTTCGAGAACCTGGGCCTTACCAGCCCATTTCAGGATGCTTGCGGCAGTGTGGTCTTTGGTTTTTTCCCACAGTGTAATCACGGCCTCAAGCAGTTTGACGATTTTCTTGGCGTGTGAGAGGACGAGCTTATCCCCTTTGCTCTTATCCGTCATCTTCTCAATCCGATCCACCTCGGCTTTAAAGCTGACAAGCTCCGTACTTTTCCATCCTGTCACCGTCGTATCCAGGCTGGATTTCGTCGTGGCTAAATTGGCTGTTGTGACCTTCTTCGCCAGTTTACGAGCGTCTTCGGTCGGGTCCATAAAATTGTTGACAAGCCCTTTGTAGGTCGAATGAGCGCCTGACCCAATCTTCTGCCAATCTTTCACGGCAGCGATCATGGCTTTGTTCTTCTTATCGGCCTTAATCGGATTGGCGAAGGCAAGGTCGGCAATATTTTGCGGGATGCCAACCCCAACAGCAATCGCCGCTGCATCACTGCCTTCACCCGCCATAATTTGCGCCGCCGTGTAATACTGCTGCGAATGCCGCGCCTCATGGTAAATCGTATCGGCCACCTCTGCGGCTTCATCGGCGGTCAATTCGCCCACTGTATCTGTCGTGGTATTGGTGCTGAATTTGGAGGTGTTGATTTTGATATTCCAGGTCACACGCGAAAACGACCCCGAATCGCCGCCCGATGTAATGAACTGCGACACGCATTTTGCTGTCAGCATATCGTTGACTTTATCGAGCAGGAAGGTGGCATAGGTATCCAGCGTTTTATCTTTGTTCTCGGTCTTCTTCCAGAAGCCCACTGCCTCCGTTACGAAGGAAGAGGTGTTGGTTTTAGTTTTGAGGCCAAAATCTTCCGGCGCACGCTGAAGCATGGGACGATGGGTGTTGGTCGCCAGCATCCGCATGACCGCCTGATTGCCGACAGCATGTTGCAGTTGGAGAATGCTGTCAATATTGGTCATCTGCTGATCGTTGTGATCCTGAGTCGGCGCGATGGTGGCCGCAGGGCTGCGCTGCATCTTCTTTTGTACGGGGCGTCGTTGGGACAAGTGAGCGATTTTCATTGCAAAAATACATTTCACTAAAAGACCAGATGATGGTAGTGTACGTTCATTTCGCTCTTCATGTCAATTTAACCGCCGCTTTACAACATCATAAACTTGTAAAGATTTGCTTTTGCCCAAAACGTATTTTTAGCGCGGGCGACCCCGTAGGCCGCCCGTTTTTGTTATGTCTAATCCTTATTGCGCCGTCCGGGGATGAAGCGTCGCAGCCAGCGCTGCACGATGGTGCGGCGGGCCTCGCTCCAGGCATTGTCGGCAATGCGGCTGTTACGCCCCTCCTGCATATCAATCGTCTCTGGCTTGCCGTAGCGCTCACGCCCATACAGGCGCGTGATGGCGGTCACGGGTCGCTCAGCAGGCGGCAGCTTTTGTACCATGATATCGCGCCGTTCTTCCGGCGTTTCCTGCGGCCTATGGCGCACCCCGATCAGGCCCATATAGCGTTCCAGACGCAGGTAGGCCCGCGAGATGGGGCTGAGGCCGCCCATGCCGCGCCATTCCCACCACCAGTACAGGAACAAGCCGATTAGCACCATCAGCACGATCAAGAGGAAGATCAATAGGGCCGCTCCCAGCGCCGGGAACAGGAACGACAGGAAATCGCTCGATGGCGGTGGTGGCGGCTTCAAGGGCGGCGCAATCGTCGGCACGATGACAGGGGTCGCAGTCGGCGTCTTTGACGGAATCGAAGTCGCCGTTGGGGGATTGTCCTGCTGCTGATTGGCATTCTGTGTGGGCGATGCCATCGGCGTGGGGCTGGGGGCGGGCGTCGGCGAATCGCTCGGCGTGGGCGTGGGAAGCTGCTGGCGCGAGTCGCTGACGGGGGGCGGCGCGGAATCGCCATCCCGATTGAGCGGTTCCTGCGCCGATGTCGGCTCAAACTCAATCCAGCCGTAGCCAGGGAAATACACCTCGACCCAGGTATGGGCGTCACGTTCGCGCACGATATACAACTGCGAGGCCGCATCCCACTCGCCTTGCGCGAAGCCTGCCGCGAGACGGGACGGAATGCCCAGGCTCCGCAGCATCATCACCATTGAGGTGGCGTAGTACGTGCAGTAGCCCTGCTTCATCTCAAACAGGAACCACTCTACCGGATCGACGCCTGCGGGCGGGGCCGGGATGCGCTCGTTGTAGGTGATATTCGTCCGCAACCACGTCTCAATCGCTTTGGCGCGATCATACGGCGTCTTTGCCGCTGCTGCATCGACGATCTCCAGAGCTTTGTTGGCGACACGCGGGCTGACGCCCACACCGGGCGTAGCATTCGGGTCGATCACCCACTGTGGATAGGCTGTGCCTGCGGCCCGCAGTTGATTGGCGGTTGCCACGCTCAACTGACTGACAATCTCGATGGTGAAGCCGCTCTCCAGCACTTTGGATGGACGCATAACCGAGATATTGACGGGCGAAGCCGCCTCCAGCGACGGATTCACACGCGAGAGATCAATACGCCCGCCGACATTGGTGATTTGCACAGGCTGCGGCGCGGCATAGATCAGGCGTGAGGCACTTGCGCCGATGGTGAGTTTTTGCGTCACGGCTTCGCGTGCGCCGCCCAGTGTCTCGATATCGAGCGGCAGGATGACGGGTGGTGTGAGATAGGGGACGCGCAGACCCGCTGAGGGTGCCCAGCGTCCGCCATCGTAGCGCTCGAAGACGCGGGAGCGCCAGTAATAGCGGTGCGTTTGCGGCGCATCGGCCAGCAGAATCACCTGATCGCCCAGGCTGATCGCGCCGCTCAGAGTCAGCGAATCGCCGCCAAAGTAATCGGCTGTCGAGGGGCCGTCGCTGGCGATAGGTTCAACCAGACGATTGAGAAACTCGGCCATCTGCTGGATGGGGTCGCTGCGGAGAAACTCCTGAAATTTATCGAGCCGATCCTGCAAACTGCCCGTCGGGGCCAGCAGCCCGATCAGCAGCGCTAGAGCGCTCAAGCCCGCACCCGCTGTCAAAAATTGTGAGCGCAGACGCTTGGGGACGCGCACGCCGCTGGTGTACCACGCCCATTCCTGCTGAATCAGATTGGAGCGCACCAGCAGCAGCAGCGACACGAAGAGGAAAATCGCCAGATAAATCTCAAGATGCCCCTCGCCTGTATAAAAGGCCAGATTGCCGAGCAGCACAATCGCGGGCGGCATAATCACGCGCCAGACGCGATCCAGGCGGAACATATGCCAGACCGCGTTATAGCTCAGGAACCAGAACAGCGCGGACACGAGCACCGTGAAGGCCAATCGATCCTGATTGATGCCCCCGGTGAAGATATCGACGATCCACTGAATGACCGCGCTGATGACCTCGGCGGATCCGGTCAGGATATTCGCGCCGCGCAGCGACCACGCCGCCACCAGCAGCACTGTCGCGCCGCCGTAGACGATGCTGAGAAACAGCGATGTCAGCTCCCCGTAGCGGCTCTGAGCCATCAGGTAGCTGGTGAGGATGCTGATGAGGATGACGGGAAATAAGATGCGTGTTTGCAGCGGCCACTCCGCCGCCCGCAGCGTGAAGGCGGGCATGAGCATGATCAGCAGAGCCAGAATCAGCCCGATCAGATCGCCGCGATCCCATGCCTCGCGCAGACCGGCGCTGATGCGGGCGGGAAGGGCCGAGAGTCCATTGGCGACTCGCATTGGCGGTGTTCCTCAATGTGGACAGAAATCGGTTTCATTCTAAAGGCGGAGTGAGGGTGTGGCAATTGGCGTCTACCCGACGCTTGCCCTGCGATGCGGGCATTGTCGATCAGGAGTGAGAGATAGGGCAGTTTGTAGCGACATGTCATGTCATGTCCGACTATGTGAATATGGCAGGTTTCTCTCTATAACAGAGACAACGATTTGAGCGAGGGAGGCATAGAACTATGCTATAATGACTCCACAATCTGATCGAACGTCTGTTTTGTGGAGTCATGTTTATGTCTGTCGTCACGCCAACTCAAAAGAATATTCTCTACTACGGCGACAATCTCGACATCCTCCAGAATCTTGAATATTTTCCATCTGAAAGTGTTGACCTCATTTATCTTGACCCGCCTTTTAACAGCAATCAGAACTATAACCTGCTGTTTAAGGATGAGTCCGGACGTGGCAGTGAAGCTCAAATCACTGTTTTTGGGGATACATGGCATTGGGGACCTACGGCTGAAAAGACCTTCGCGCATATTATCGCACACGGTACACCTCGCGTTGCACAAACAGTAGATGCCATACGTCGCCTGTTGGGGCAGAATCAGATGCTGGCGTATCTCGTGATGATGTCGGCGCGTCTGATCGAGCTACAGCGTGTCCTTAAACCAACTGGTAGTCTGTATCTGCATTGTGATACAACGGCATCTCATTACCTCAAAATTCTTCTCGATTCGATTTTTGGAGCGGAACACTTTCTTAATGAAATTACATGGAAACGTACCACAGCTCATAATGATTCAAATCGATATGGACGCATTCAAGATCGACTTCTTTTTTACTCAAAAAGTGATCAGAAAACTTTTAATGCGGTTAAAGGGGAATATTCCGATAAACAGATGGAGCGCTACAAATATGCTGATGATCGAGGCCGCTATCGTGCTGAAAATTTAACAGCACCTCACTTTTCTCCAACACGAACAGTGGAATGGCGCGGCGTCACACCAGGAGCAAATCGACAGTGGCGGTATTCTATTGAAGAATTGGAACATCTTTATAAAGAAGGTTTTATCCTGTTACAGCGTAATGGTAAACCGCGCAAGGATGGGCTGAAAACTTATTTGGTTGAAACTTCGAGCCCCGCGTTACAAGATATTTGGACCGATATTGTGCTTGGGCCGACTGCCAAAGAACGACTCGGCTACCCTACGCAAAAACCTGTCTCATTATTGGAACGTATTATCTTGGCAAGCAGCAACCCTGGTGATGTAGTCCTTGATCCTTTCTGCGGCTGTGGTACGGCCATCGCCGCTGCACAAAAATTAGACCGCCGCTGGATCGGCATTGATGTCACGCATTTAAGCGTGGCGATGCAAAAATATCGCTTGCAAGATCAGTTTGATCTTAAACCGGGCGATTATGCGGTCATTGGCGAACCCAAAGATATCGCCGGGGCGCGGGCGATGGCAAAAGACAGTGAAAATGATGGGCGTTATCAGTTCCAGTGGTGGGCGCTCTCCCTGGTGCGTGCTAAACCATTCGGTCAGGCAACTCAAGGCGCACGCAAAGGCAAAAAGGGCCGTGACAAAGGGGTTGATGGTCTGATTTATTTCCTGGATGATAGCAGCGGGCGGGCCAAAGAAGTGTTGGTGCAGGTTAAAAGTGGCAGCCTTAACACAGCCGATATTCGTGAGTTTCGTGGCACGATGGAAGGCCGCAAATCAGAAATCGGTGTTTTTATCATGTTAGATCGTCCTACACGGGATATGTTGGCAGAGGCCGCTGCCGCAGGCATGTATACCTCAGAACATTTTGGCGATTTTCCGCGTCTCCAAATCCTCAGCATTGAGGATTTGATGAAGGGCGCTACAGTCCAGATGCCCCGTCACAATATCACGTTCAAAAAAGCAGAGCGTGTCAAAAATGGAGCTAAAACGATGGATTTATTTGACGAAATGATGTCGTAGAAAGTCAACGACCCCCGGCTGAAGCCGGGAGCATGAACAATGCTCAGGTTGACCAGACTCAGGCTTGATGTCAGAGCCTACGTTAGGGGCGAATACAGAGGCACTTCGGGATGACCTTCCAGTCCCGAACTCTGCGGTGAAGCGTTAAACAGCGTGAGGGTCTAACGCCGTGCGTTTCACACAAAACCGCTCTCTAACA
>DAOTUR010000707.1:0-16553 GCA_034436915.1 Anaerolineae bacterium | reverse complement strand
GATTCGTGTAGGGACAGGGCCTGCCCTGTCCATTTTCACGCGATGAACGGACAGGGCAGGCCCTGTCCCTACGCCAAAATACATTTTTTTGTAACGAATGGCATTATCAAACGGCTTCTGAGGGGTTTATAGCACGAAGACCCGCTCCAAATCGAATATTGATACATCGTCAAGGGAAAACCTTTCATGCATATCGGTCTGCAAATTCTAAGCTTTACCTGGCCCAAAGGCCCCGCTGGAATCGCCAGCACTCTTGCCAATATTGTCCAGACAGCCGACACAGTTGGCTTTGCCAGCGTGTGGATGATGGATCATTTCTTCCAATTGGGTCACGGATTTGGCGACCCGGACAGCGAAATGCTGGAAGCCTACAGCACTCTCTCATATATCGCGGGCCTCACAAAAAATGTCAAGTTGGGGACGTTGGTCACGGGCGTGATTTATCGCTATCCTGGCGTCCTCGCCAAAACCGTCTCTACGTTGGATGTCCTGTCACGCGGGCGGGCTTATCTGGGCATTGGCGCAGCGTGGTATGAGCGCGAAGCCCTGGCTCTCGGTATCCCCTACCCCTCGACCACAGAGCGTTTTGAGCTGCTGGAAGAGGCGTTGCAAATCGTCAGGCAGATGTGGTCGGACAACAACGGCCCCTATGCAGGCAAGCACAATCATTTGGCTGAGACTCTCAACAATCCACAGCCGCTCACCAAACCCCATCCTCCCATCATGATTGGCGGCATGGGCGAGAAGAAGACCCTACGCTTTGTGGCGCAGTATGCCGATGCCTGTAATCTGTTTGCACAGGCCGGTCCAGAGGCCATCACACAGAAATTGGATGTCCTCAAGCAGCACTGTGACGATATCGGGCGTGATTATAAAGAGATTGAGAAGACCACTCTAGAGACAATCAATATTGCCGAGGGCCAGATGAGCGCCAAAGACGTGATCGAGCAGTGCCGCAGGTTGGCGGGCCTGGGGATTCAACATGCCATTTTCAACATGCCCAATGTGCATGAGATCACGCCGCTGGAAATCTTCGGCAAAGAGATCATCCCGGCTGTAGCAGAGTTTTAAAACAGGGTTTATACATCCTTCATTCAGCAGGAAGTGGGTTATGGCACCTCTCAAAATGTATGATGATCTGGCGCACTGGTGGCCGCTCCTGTCGCCGCCGGAAGAATATTGAGGAAGAAGTCGCGTTTTTCCTTGAGGCTCTGAATGCGTCTCAAGACGCGCAGCGCCGCACCATGCTCGATCTGGGCAGCGGCGGCGGCAGCAATGCGTTCCTGTTCAAAGAGCATTTCGACATGACACTGGTCGATCTTGCGCCTAAGATGCTCGATGTCAGCCGTACCCTCAATCCAGAATGTGAGCATATTGTTGGGGATATGCGCTCACTCCGCCTCAATCGGCAGTTCGATGTCGTCTTTGTGCATGACGCCATCGATTACATGCTGACGGAAGAAGCACTGCGTGAGGCCATCGAAACCGCCTTCGTGCACTGCACACCCGGCGGCGTGGCGCTGTTCGTCCCGGATGCGATACGCGACACATTTGAAGAGTCGAGCGATCACGGCGGACGCGATGGCGACGGGCGCGGTCTGCGCTATATGGAATGGAGCTTTGACCCGGACGACAGCGACACCACCTATACCACGCACTATGTCTTCATGCTGCGCGAGGGCAGCACCGAGCATGTCGAGCATGACGAGCATATGGGCGGCCTGTTTGACCGCGCCGATTGGCTGCGCTTGCTGGCAGAAACGGGTTTCAAGACGCAGACGTTTGTTGATCCCTACGAACGGGAGATCTTTCTCGCCACGCGGCCTTGAGCAAATGCCTTATTAGGGCCGCAAGATGCCTGTGATCCTCCTGAGATGGATTAATGCTTTGCGGCTACATATCGCTAACGGAGCCGGTGTACGGCTCTTTGGACTGCATCCAGGGGACACCCATCTGCACGAGAGCGTGCATGACAGCATCGGTCATCCCCTGCTCCTGGCCTTCGCGTTGCAGCAGGCGTTGTATGGCCTGATTCCCAATGAGGCTTGAGAGACCGCGCTTGTGATTCGGGACGGGAGAACTTGCCCGCGAAATCTGTGTACGAGCGGCGCGATGTTTGGGCCGATCAAATTCTGACATGAAAATAGATCCTAACGTTGAAGTATTCCCCCATTATAGAGACATATGCGTCGACAGACGTAAAAAGCCATATTAAGATATCAGCCATCCTCAGCCGACACGCGATAGCAGGACTCCCTTAAACACTCATCAGACTGCCCTTGTACGCCGCCGATACAGATTCGCAGCGAGCAAGCCCGCGATGATGATTTGCAGCCCGATCACCAGCCCGAATAAAAGTGGTAGCCTGTCATTTGAGGCAGCGTCTGGCACGGGCACAGGCGCTTGGAGGGTGGGCATTTGTGTGGGCACAGGCGAGGCGACAAAGGCAGCGGGCGGCACAAGCAGTTCAGACGATGGAATGGGCGTCACGGTGGCTGAAAATTCGGCGGGCAGCACAAGCGGCTCAGGCGACGCCGTACCCGTTAGCAGAGATTGCGTTGAAGGAACAATCACTGTCACTGTTGGAGCCAACGGGATGGTTGCGGTTGGAGTCAGCGACGGCAGGGGGGTTGATGACAGCGTGGCAGTAGGCTGATTCGGCGCAGGCGTATCGCTGACGACAAGGATAATATCGCTGGCCTGATCCACAATCAGCGTGGGAGTCGTCAGCCCCTCTCTGGGCGGAATGAGGAAGATATCACCTACATTCAACCGCCGCGCCTCAGCTTCAGTCATGTGATTCAAGGCCATGAGTGCGGGCAGATCATCCCAGGTGTAGCCGTATTTCAGGATGATGATGCCCGGCGTCTCGCCTGACTGGATGGCATGTTGAATATAGCCATGCTCATCAAAGCCGGGCACAAGCGGTGTGGGCGGCAGCGGCGTGTTCAGGGTGATCGTGTTGGTCGCGCCCGATTGACTCGCTTCGTCCGGATTGGGAACGGGCGTATCGAACGTGCCGCAGGGCAGCGCCGACACTATGCCTGTCACTTGCCATGTCATCGCTCCAAAATCGAGCGTGTACCACGTCCCATATGGCCCATGACCCACACCAATCCCGATCTCCTTCCAGTGGGCATTGGTCATATTTTCGTAATGAATGGGCGAATGCATCCACCAGGTAAAGGCATCGCTCACGGCGCGTCCGCTGGCGACATTCTCGCCCACCGACCCCGTAAAGCCGGCACCCTGGGCGCGAGTCGTGGGCGTTGAGCCATCCAGCCCGACATGATAATTGGTGAGATTGTCGTTGGAGAGATTATGGCTCTGGCGATTTGCTGAGACGATCAGGGCGGCATTCAGCATGAGCGGCGGCACACCGACACTCTGGCGCAAACAGTTGATCTGAGACAGCAGCCATGCCGAGTCAGCATCATCCTGGGCCAATAGAGGCGCAGCGGTCAATACAAGTAGCAGAGCCAGAAAAGACACCCTTTGGAAGAGACGCATACGCTGGGCCTTCGAGACGAGTCATATTCGCTGTCATATTATACAGGAGGCGCAGGATCGGGGATTGCCAGCGACAGCAAGCCGAATCAGGAATATCACGCGCCTCTCATTGGCATTTGAATTGGCAGTTGTTACACTCATGCGGCTTACATCTTCTGTGGGAAGGCGATTTCATCCTACAACGATTTAGACATTTTAACTTTTTGCTTTAAGGAGCAGTACACATTATGAGACCTTTAAATGGCACTGAAAATCTTTTGATTTTCCTTGTTTTGGGCATTGCTGTTGCCGGGCTGTTGTATGCCTATTATCTTGTGCGGCAGATTCTGGCCGAGAGCAAAGGCTCAGCCAAGATTCAAGAGGTGTGGGAATATATTCGCAGCGGCGCAAATGCCTATTTGCGCTCACAATTCCGCATTCTGGCCGTGCTGGTGGCAATCATCGTGGTCGTGCTGTTCTTCAGCGTGCAGGTGGTGAATCCATCGCCGTTTGCGATTGAAAAATTCTGCCCCCTCATCGCCGAAGAAGTCGCTGCCGCTAATCCCTTCCCGTCAGAGGCAACCCTGGCACAGCGCACCGAAGTGGTGCAGCTTCGTGAAGCGGCCATCGTCAATCGCGGCAAGACGGAATGCGAAACCGCCCGTACTGCGACAGCGGTAGGCCGCGCTCTGGCCTTCCTGATGGGCGCAGCCTTCAGCGCCACCGTCGGCTTCGTCGGGATGAATATGGCCGTGCAGGGCAATGTGCGCGTGGCCGCTGCCGCCCTCGACCCCAAGCGCGGTTATGCCGATGCCATGCGAATCGCCTATCGTTCCGGCACGATCACGGGCATGTTGACCGATGGCCTCGGCTTATTCGGCGGCACAATCATCTTTTTGATCTTTGGCATTGCCAGCCCCGATGTGCTGCTCGGTTATGGCTTCGGCGCGACGCTGCTGGCGCTGTTCATGCGCGTGGGCGGCGGTATCTTCACCAAAGCGGCAGACGTGGGCGCGGATCTGGTCGGCAAGGTCGAAGCGGGCCTGCCGGAAGATGATCCCCGTAACGCCGCCGTGATCGCCGATCTGGTGGGCGACAACGTGGGCGACTGTGCAGGCATGGCCGCTGACATCTTTGAGAGCTATGAAGTGGCGATTGTGGCAGCGCTGATCCTGGGCCTGTCGATTGCCACGATTACGGGCAGCCCGATCTTCTTCATCTTCCCGCTGTTCGTGCGCGGCCTGGGCGTGGTCTGCTCGATCATCAGCACCTATCTCGTCAAATCAGAAGGCACGAAAGACGCCCTCGCCGCTATCACACGCGGCTTCCGCATGGCGGCGCTCATGAGCGTGGTGTTCTTCGCCATCTTCACCGTCCTGTATATGCATGATGAGGTGATGGGCGGCAATCTCATCTGGCAGCCGTTCGTGCTGGTCGTCGTCGGCATTTTGCTGGCGAACATCATTGATCGCGTCACGGCCTATTTCACCGATACGCAGTACGGCCCGGTGAAGGATATTGCCCGTAATGCCCAGACAGGCCCGGCGACGGTCATCCTCAGCGGTCTGTCCAGCGGCATGGAATCGAGCGTGTGGGCGGTCTTAATCATTGCAGCGGCCATCCTCAGCAGCATTGCCCTCTTCACCGCCTTCCCGATTGTGGATGGCAGTGGCAAGCAAATCGTTGATACGGCGATGGCTGTCCTCTACGGCGTCTCGCTCATCGGTGTCGGCCTGCTGACGCTGACGGGCAACAACGTGTCGATGGATGCTTTTGGCCCCATCAGCGACAACGCGCAGGGCGTGGCGGAACTCTCCGGCGAAGGCACACCGGAAGGCAACAAAATCCTGGAACAACTCGACGCGGTGGGCAACACAACGAAGGCCATCACAAAGGGTGTCGCCATTGGCTCCGCCGTGATTGCGGCGGTGGCGTTATTCGGCGCGTTCCTGGCCGATACCCGTGTCGTACAAATTGGTCAGGGCATTGCTCCCGCCGATACGATTGCGGCACGCGGTATCAACATCGCTGATCCAACGGTGTTCGTCGGCTTCCTCATCGGCGGCGGCCTGATCTTCCTCGTGAGCGCCCTGCTCATCCGTTCGGTCAATCGCGCCGCCTTCCAGATGATCGGCGTTGTGCGTAAGCAGCTTCGCATCCCCGGCGTCATGGAAGGCACTGTCACGCCCAACTATGCCGAATGCGTCGATGTGTCCACCCGTGCGGCGCAGCGCGAACTGCTGCCCATCGGCGTCATTGCCATCTTCACCCCGATTGTGGTGGGCTTCCTGCTCGGCGTGGTCGCCCTGGGCGGCTTCCTGGCGGGCATCATCCTCACGGGCCAGTTGATGGCTGTGTTCATGTCCAACTCCGGCGGCGCGTGGGACAATGCCAAGAAATACATCGAAGAAGGTCATTACGGCGGCAAGCGCTCCGAGCCGCACAAGGCGGCTGTCGTGGGTGATACCATCGGCGATCCCTTCAAGGACACGTCAGGCCCGGCGCTCAACCCGATGATCAAGGTCGTGAATCTGGTGGCGCTACTGGTTGGCCCGCTGGTCATCACCGCCAGCGCCAACCCCGATGCCCGCACACCCGTCGTGCTGCTCATGCTGGTGCTGGTGGCGGCGATCTTCGGCGCGATCTTCATGAGCAAGCGCGAAGACCCTGAAACGCTGCGGTTGGCCGAAGAAGCCGCCAAAGCGAAGTAAAGTACGTGTGCTGGATAGGCATTAAGCAAAAATAGCGTAAGTGGGCTTGGCGTGCCAAGCCCCTACAAGTGTGATTCTCCCGATTGAAATCTACAAAACGTCGTTTGTGTAGGGGCGCAGCGTGCTGCGCCCACTTATGCCGATGATCTTCTCAAGGGCGCAGCATGCTGCGGCCTGCCGTGTCCACCCATTCGGACACGGCGGGCCGTGTCCCTACACACCCGCCATAAATAACCGCCCATTTCCCGGTATGATGAGTCAAAGAGTCATCATGAGGCAGGCATGACCACAGGCTATTCAGGGACACCGCTGGCGCAAAAATTGGGCCTCAAGCCGGGGATGCGGGCGGCCCTCATCACACCGCCGTCGCATTACGACACGCTGATCACATGGCCTGACGATCTCACCTTTGTTGATGAGGCCGCGCTGCACGACTGCGATTGGATTCACGCCTTTTACACGCGGCACAGCGCTTTTGAGGCGCAGATTGCCGCGTTACGGGCCGCGATTCGCCCCAACGGGCAAATCTGGATTAGCTGGCCCAAGAAGGCCGCCAAAGTTCCCACCGACCTCGATGAAAACATCATTCGGGATGCAGGGCTGGCAACGGGTCTGGTCGATGTCAAAGTTGCGGCGGTGGATGCGGTTTGGTCAGGGCTTAAATTCGTGATTCGGCTGAAGGATCGCTAATATCTCTACACCTCGCTGCAATCCCACATAAAGCCGCAGCGTTTGCAGCGCACCTTACACGCCAGCCGAAACATGTCTGCGCCGCAGCCAGGACACACGGTTGAGAGGGTATAATTGGGCAGCGGCGGCAGCGGCCTCTCGTTTTTCTCGGTGGTTTCGTGTACGGGTTGATCGACAGGGCGTGATGGATCTGGAGCAGTCTGAGTCATCTTATTTGGCCTCCCACACGCGCACCGAGTCGATATCGAGCGTCACCTGCGTTTGCTCAGGGGCATTCGGCGGCACAGCGGCCACCAGCCCAACGCGCCCCTCTTGATAAAAATGATCCGTCGCCTCGCCCACAAATTCATCATTGAGGTAGAGCGCCAGATAGTCGCCATGACACACGGCTCGCATTCGCTGACGAGGCGCGTCTTTGCGAAAGGCGCTGGTATCCTGCCAGGGGATGAGGGCTGTCACGGCCCGATTCTCACCGCGCCGAATCGAGAAACTGCCATCGCCGGAGATGAGGAAATAATAGCCCTCACCTGTGGAATGGGCGCGACAGATCACGCCATAGAGCGCACGGGTATCGGACGAGCGCAGATATAGTTCCGCTTCGATCACCACATCGCCCCAGATATCAGGCTCCAGCACAAAGCCATACTCACGCAGGCTCGTCTCCAGGTGATAGCTGCCATTGATGATCTCGCCCAGAAATCCATCTGTATGATACGTTTCCCAGACGCCGCCCGTGTCAAACGTGTCATCCAGCAGCGCGGCCCCGATGCTGATGCTGCGCGTGGGGTTGGGCGGGGGCAAACGGGCAATACATCCGCCCAGCATCAGAACAATCCAGAACAGCAGCACACCGCGCATCGCATATCTCACTTCACAACGACAAATCAGCGCTATTGTGCTGGCAAACAGGCGAATCGAACAGGACAGAGCGTACAGTCTCTGTGTATTTCTTCATGAGAGAGCGGCCTACGGGTCGCAGAAAGCGGCGATGTGGATCAAACATTAAGATTTTGAAGGGCATTAAGGTTGCTTGCAACGATGTCGGGTGTATAATCTAGTCGACAATTGCCGCCTTGCAGTGAGACCGTGCCATGATTGAAGTTGAGATTGATAGCATTCGTGCCAGTTTGATGAATCAGCACCGGATCGTGATTTTGAAGGACTTGCACAGCGAACGCTTTTTGCCTATTTTCATCGGACAAGTTGAGGCGGAAGCCATCACGACCGAACTCCAATCGGCCCAGCGCTCACGTCCCCTCACTCATGATTTATTGAAATCCGTCATTCAAGAGATGGGCGGACGACTGGCCTATATCCTCATCAATGATATTCGCCAGGAAACGTTCTACGCACGCCTTGTGATCGAAGTGCAGGGCAAAAAGATGGATGTGGATGCCCGTCCGAGTGATGCGATTGCGCTGGCCGTCCGCACGAAAGCGCCGCTGTTCGTGACCGAAGCCGTCATGGACAAATGTGCTGTTGAGCCGGAAGACGACATTTACAGCCAGAGCGCCCCTACAGGCCCGCGTGAAGAGCGTGGTGATGCTGAAGTGACGCGCATTGAACGCCGCCAGCCGGATATGATGCCCCATGACAAGATCGATGAAAGCAAATTGAGCGCCTTCGCCGATTTCTTGAACACCCTGAACCTGGATGAACTGGACGACGAAGACCGCCGCCAATCATAAAATCGTCTCAAGGGGCGATTTTATGGAGAGCGGAAAGACCGCTTACAGGGCGCAGCGGGCTTCTAACTATTGACGCAAAAATCTGAGCTATGCAACAGATTACAGCGCTTTTGTAGGGGCGTGAGCGAAGTCATCGAGCCGTAGGCCACCGAAGGTAAGGTATGCATCGCGCCCCTACGACCTCACCACAGCGATAAATAACCCGAGTTTTGGATAGCACGGCTTTTCACCCCTCACCCCGCCTCTCCCACAAGGGGCGAGGCGGGGTGAGGGTGAAATGCGAAAGTGTATGCTGAAAAACCTATCCAAAACTCAGGTTAAATAGAGATATTTATGGCCGTTTGTAGGGACAAGGCCCGCCTTGTCCCTACGATAATATCCTTTGTTCCTGAAAAATCAGCGATTGACCATCAATCTATGAGGGATCGTTTGAAGATACAGACACCTTTCATTTTTTGTTGATGTTAAATAGAACATATGTCCCCCTCGATCCTGTATACTACATTATCTATCGTGTCAACGCAGTCAGGCATAGTATGACATACTCTCCCTCCTCCCCCGGCACTCTTTTGCTCGCGCCTTTTAGCCAGGAGGCCGAAGAAGCGGTCATCGGCTCTGTGCTCATCAGCGCGTCGGTGTTTGCATCGCTGGCCGGATTTTTGAAGGCCGAGGATTTTTATCTCACGCGCCATCAGCGCATGTGGGAGATTTTCATGCGCCTGTCCGAGCGCAATGAGATCATGGATCTGACCACCGTCTCAGAAGAACTGCGGCAGGTGGGCGTCCTGGAAGAGATCGGCGGCTATGCCTATCTCATCCACCTGATCAACACCACGCCCAACTCCATGCACGCTGAGGCGTATGGCCGCCTTGTTGAGCGCACCGCCACGCGCCGCAAGCTGCTGGTGGCCGCCGATAAAATCCGCGATTCGGCGATGGATGAAGGCAAAAATATCGAGACGGTGATGAACGACGCCGAACAAGCCGTGTTCGAGGTCGGGCAGAACCAGGCCAAGCGCGAATTTGTCTCGATGTGGGATGCTGTCGCGCAATATTACAGCCGCCTGGAAATGCTCATGCAGCAAACGCAGGTCAATGCGTTTGGCGTGCTCACGGGCTTCCAGGATTTGGATGCCCTGCTCGGCGGCTTTCAGCGCTCGGATTTGATCGTCTTTGCGGGACGCCCCGGCATGGGCAAGACGAGCTTTTTGCTGTCAGCGGCCATGAATGCGGCCCATCGCGGGGCGCGTGTCGGCATCTTCACGATGGAAATGGGCGTTGAGCAGATCGTGCAGCGTCTGATTTCGATGGAGACGGGGATTGAGATGCATAAGCTGCGTCTCGCCAATCTGGATCGCAATGAGCAGCGGTTGCTGGTGGAGGTGGTCGGGCGTATCAGCGAACTGCCCATCTACATTGACGACACCCCGGCGATGAACCCGCTGGAGATGCGGAACAAATGCCGCCGCCTGATGATGGAGCACGGCCTTGATATGGTGCTGATCGACTATATGCAGTTGATGAGCAGCGGACGCGCCAACGATAACAACCGCGTGCAGGAGATCAGTTATATCAGCCGCCATCTCAAAGAGCTGGCCCGCGAGATGAATATTCCCGTCATCTCCGCCGCGCAGTTGTCGCGTGCAGTGGAATCGCGCCAGGACAAGCGCCCATTGTTGAGCGATCTGCGCGAGTCCGGCAGCATCGAGCAGGACGCCGATGTCGTGATGTTCCTGTACCGCGATGAGGTCTATAATCCAGCGACAACGGCCCCCAATATGGCCGAGGTCATCATCTCGAAGCATCGCAACGGGCCGATTGGCAAGGTGGCGCTGTGGTTTGAGAAGCGCCTGACCAAGTTCATGGACGCCGATATTCAGCATCAAAGTCTGGTGGATCTGGAATGACCTTCAAAGGCTTCTCAGCCGGGAAACAGCGCACGATTCCGCTGCCCGCCGAATTTTTCACTGAACTGCTGCCGCATGTGCAGCATGTGGGCGCTTTGCATGTCATTCTGTTCACGTTTCGCGCCCTGTCGCAAAAAGAGGGCACGTATCGCTATCTGATCGAGCGTGATTTCAGACGCGATGCCGCCTTGCAGCAGGCACTGGGCGCTGATTTTGACGCCGCCTTGCAGGACTCGCTCGTGGAAGCCGTGCGCGTGGGAGCGCTGTTGAGCATCGTGATCGAAATCGATAACCGTACTGAGACGTTGTATTTTCTCAATTCGCCGCGTGGTCGTACCGCGCATAAACAGATTGAACTGGGGCGCTGGCAGCCCGGCTGGGATGATTTCCTGGTAGAGATTTTGCCCGAACGCCCGAACGTCTATCAACTGTATGAAGAAAATATTGGCCCGCTCACGCCCCACATCGCCGATGAACTGCGTCACACGGAAAAAGATTATCCGGCTACGTGGCTGGAAGATGCGGTGAAACAGTCGGTGGAACAAAACAAGCGGAGTTGGAGCTATATCCGCGCCATTCTTGAGCGTTGGAAAAAGGAAGGGAAAAATTTTTATGGCAGCACCTCGCAGGATCACGCCCGACCACTTCCGCGCCCTGCTGGACAAGCTTCCGACGACCTCGAATTCGAGTGAATCGTCTGCGCCACCCAGCACGCGCACCATCGTCTGCTTCAATCCAGCAACCCCCGATGAACCCTGCCCAATCTGCGGCGGCCTGGGCGTTGTACGGCGTCCGCAGCCTGTCCATCATCCCGATTTTGGCAAGCTGTTTCGCTGCCCCAATTATCCAGTTGAGCGCGATATGGATCGCAAAGAGCGCCTGCGCCAGATGAGCAACCTGAACGTCTTCCAGGATAAGACGTTCGACAATTTTAATATTGCGCCCGATGGCTATGAGCCACATGAATCGCTGGTGGCCGCCTACCAGAATGCCTATGGCTTTGCGCAAAATCCGCGGGGCTGGCTGCTTCTCGAAGGCACCTATGGCACAGGCAAAACCCATCTCGCCGCTGCCATTGGCAATGAGCGGCTGGCATTGGGCGAACCTGTCCTGTTCATCACCGCGCCCGACCTGCTCGATCATCTGCGAAGCGGCTACAACCCGCAGAGCGAAGCCACCTACGATGAGACATTTGATCGTCTTCGCAGCGCCGCCCTGCTCATCATTGATGATCTGGGCGTGGAGAATCCCAGTCCCTGGGCGCAGGAAAAGCTCTTTCAACTCTTCAATCATCGCTACAGCGGCCAACTGGCAACCGTCGTCACCACCAATGCCAATCTGACGGATCTCGACCCACGCATCAGCAGCCGTTTGCAGGATAAGGCCCTCAGCCGCCATGTCCGCATCATTGCGCCGGATTATCGCGGCAATCGGCCCGACGATGAAGATCCATTCAAACTCTTGTCACAGCTTCACCACTACAGCGATATGACGTTTGAAACCTTTGATGTGCGAAAAGGGGCGACAAAAGAAGAGGCTGAACACCTGAATTCGGTGAAGAACCGAGTCAAGCGCTATGCCGATAGCCCGGAGAATAGCCCACAGAAATGGTTACTGTTATTGGGCAATTATGGCACAGGGAAGACGCACCTTGCGGCGGCTATCGCGCAGGAGCGCCAGCGCCAGAATGAGCCGGTCATCTTTGTGAAGGTGTCCGATCTGTTGGATTATCTGCGCAGCACCTTCAGCCCCGACTCGCGTGTGACATTTGATCGAGTATTTACGCTGATTCGTGAGTGTCCTCTGCTGGTTCTCGATGATATGACATCCCTTCAGTCAAGCGCATGGGCACGGGAAAAGTTGTTTCAATTGATCGATTATCGCTATATTAGACGCCAACCCACCGTCATCACGAGTAGCATCGATCTGGATAGCATGGACAAGCGGCTGCGGACGCGCTTTGCCGACACGCGGCTCTGTCAGCCCTATACAATCGATGCAGCGAGCTACGTTGATCGATTGCACAGTCGCTAGGGTCGCTTATGCCCATGTTGTTTTGGCCCTCACCCCCGGCCCCTCTCCTACTGCGTGGGCGAGGGGAACAAAACCGGGCAGGATCATTGTTTTGCCTTCAAACAGTTTATGAAGGCTACGCTGTCCTGCTCCTCCTCGCCCCTTGTGGGAGAAGAGGTTGGGAGGTGAGGGGTCAAGTGTTTGACGCGCAGTCGCCAGGACGGATGGGCTTTCCCACACTGCACCGCCGCTGCTCTCAAGGGAGAGACCCGTGTCTGATCTGATCGTGACACCCTACGAGCGCCGCTATCAACAGATGGTGCTTGAACTGCTCTTTTACAGCCGCCGCAGCCATACCCATCTGGATTGGCACAAGCCTGCGGCCTGGATTGAGACCTTTCCATCGGCGGTCTGGCTGGCGTGGGAGAAAACCCGTCTGATGGGTGTGATGGCCGTGTCGCCCGCCCTGAATGGCACAAGTTGGCTGCGAATCGCGGCGCTGGACAATGCCGCTGCGCCTGCCGAGGTGCTCGCGCCGCTGTGGGAAGCGGTGGCCGAAGCGCTGCGGGCCGAGGGCGCAACCCACATCTATCTGCTGCTGCTGCATCTGTGGCTGGAGGACATTCTGCCGCTGATGACGCTCCAGGCCCGCGAAGACGTGGTGACGCTGTATCGCAACTCGCTCGTTCTACCCCCGGCCCTCGATACGTCGCTCATCCGCGTGCGTGATGCCTACGTGGAAGATATCGCGCTCGTCATGAGCATCGATCATGCGGCGTTTGTTCCGCCCTGGCAGATGCCGCTGGACGATGTGCGGCAGGCGATCCGACAGGCGGCCAGCGCGACAATCCTGTTGTGGCAGGGCGAGGCGATGGGCTATCAGATCAGCACGCGCCACCAGACGAGCGGCCATCTGGCGCGGATTGCCATCCATCCCGCTATGCAGGGACGCGGCTTAGGGGCGGCGCTGCTGGATGATACGCTGCGGCGATTTTTGCGGCGCGGCGTGCGGGCGATCACGCTGAATACACAGGCCAGTAACATCCAGTCGCAGCGGCTGTACGAGCGCTATGAATTTCGACGCAACGGCTTCGATCTGCATGTCTATGGGGCCGAATTAACCGCTAACCGCATGGTTCGGTAAATAACCTGATTTTTGGGACGACCCCTCACCTCCCATCTATCCTCTCCCACAAGGGGCGAGGCGGGGAGTGGGGTGCAAAAAGCCCCTCTCCCGCGCAGTGGGAGAGGGGTTGGGGTGAGGGTAATATCCCAGGACACTCCTTTTATATATGGAAAAGAGACGCGCATGACAGTGGTCTATAACGAGAGCGATGGCGACATCCTCGTCTTAAAAGATAAAACGGTGGGCATCATTGGCTATGGCAATATGGGCCGCCCGCTGGCGCTGAACCTGCAAGATAGCGGTGTGCGCGTGGTGGCAACCGCCAAAACGCAGACGACAGAGACCGAAGCGATTGCCGATGGCATCCCGTTTATGTCGATGGAACAGATCGTGCGGACGGCGGATATTTTGCTGCTGCTGCTGCCTGATGAGGAGATGCCGCCGATCTATCTCAATCAGATTTCGCCCCATCTCACGCGCTCGCAGACGTTGATCTTCGCCAGCGGCTACAACATTGCCTTCAATTACGTTGAACCGCCGCCCTTCGTGGATGTGGGCCTGATTGCGCCGCGCACCTTTGGCGAGGCCGCCCGTGAGCGCTATCTCAATGGACAGGGCTTTTACAGCTTCGTCGCCGCCTATCAGGATTCCAGCGGCAAAATCTGGTCGACCATTCTGGCGCTGGCAAAAGCGATGGGGTCGCTGCGGGCGGGCGCTGTCGAGGTCACGATTCAGCAGGAGGTGGAGCTTGATCTGTTCATGCAGCAGGCGATTTTGCCCGCTGTGCATCACATCCTCACCTCAGCGGCCAAGCTGCTCCTGAGCAAAGGCTACCCGCCAGAGGCCGCCATGATGGATTTGTATGTGTCGGGCGAACTCAACGATTATCTGGATCGGGCGGCGAATCAGGGGCTGCTGCACGCCCTGCGCCTGTCATCGCTCACGGGACAGTTTGGCATCTTCAGCCGCCTGGAACGCTTTGGCGAGATGAAGATGGATCGCATGATGGACCTGACGCTCACCGAGATTCGCCAGGGGACATTCTCGAAAGAGTGGAGCCGCGAGTATGCCGGGGGCTATACACGCCTGAAAAAGCTGCTCGGCCAGCAGGAGCAGATGGATTTGTGGGAGCTGGAAAAACAGGCCATCGAGATGCTGCGCGGATTTTAATACAACATGGCAAGCATCCCCATGATAGTTTGTAGGGCGATCCATCGAGGTTGCCCTACAGGTCATGACAATTCAACGGGTCACCTTCAAGAACGTCTCCGCCCACACCCAATCACAAAGCCCACAATCAGCGCCATCAGCAGGCCCATGCTCCACATGCGTGTACGCCGATCAATCGGGGCATACTGTGGGCCAAACTGCTTGTGCAGTCCCGCCCGATAAATCGGGATCATCATCAACGGCACAAACCAATCTGAGATGAAGTGGCTGAGAGCGGTTGCGCCAATAGTCGGCTCTGGTTGAGAGGGCTGAGGCGGTGTATCGGCAAGAAGCACCTCGGCCAACGTAAAATGATCGCCTGCCTCAGTCACGCGGGCGACGACCTCCCCTTTTGCATTGATGACTTTCGTCTGTCGCTGGTGCTCTGCCTCGTAGATGAGGGAGGACGGGTTTTTCAGGAGTTTGCCGATGAAATCCGGACGCAGAGCCGCAATAAGGCCCCCAAGAGTGATCAAAGAGGCTGGCACTCTGGTGCGAAAGAGGCCAGAGGCGGTGGTATTCACGACAGGCACACCGATCCATTTGGCCCAGGCATCCATATCCTGCCCAAAGACCATATCCGTCCCCACACGTGTCGGGGGTAAACCAGACAATTCGCGTGTGACAATTCGTGTGCCATCGCCAAATTCCAGCGTCGGCTCATCAGCAACGCAGGGGCAGCTTGTAATCACCAGCGCATCCACTTGGCCCGCGTACTGCCGCCACAGATCGGGATGGGCAAAATCCCAGCAGATCATCATCCCCAACTGTCCGAGCGATGTATCCGCAATTGTGATGCCATGCCCCTCACGAAAGTAAGCACGCTCCCACGCCCAGGGATAATTTTTGTTATAGCGCCAGACACGGCCCTCCGGCGAGATGAGAAGGGAGGTATTGAACACGTCCAGACCATCACGGATGAGCAGCGATCCCGCAAGATGAAGCCCATGAGTCTTTGCCTGCCCTTTCATCCAGGTTGCCGTAGGGCCATCAAGCGTTTCCGTAAGCGCATAATTGGCATCATCATAGGCATATCCAAGATTAAAGATTTCAGGCAGTACAACGAGTTGTGCCCCGGCCCTGGCTGCCGCTGAAATCTGGTCAGCAGCGCGGCGCAGCCGATCCTGAAGAGGGGCAGGTTTTGCATCCATCTGTACAGCAGCGATTGAGATTGTACGCGGCATGGGAGGTGCTCCGTCTTAAGAGAGTTATAGACATTGTACTCAGAATCACTGAGGACATCAGCACAAGCTGATGGCGCGGTAGGGCGATTGCATCAAATCGTAATTTGGTGAAATTAATATGTTCACGATGGTTCTTGTAGGGGCATGGCGTGCCAAGCGTAGCCACCGAAGGTATGCCCAGGGTTTGGCGTGCCAAACCCCTACATAAATACCCTCTGTGATCTTTTGTGAACCAGAAAAATTTAAGATGCAATCGCCCTGGATGGCACGGTGTCATACATCGCAGAAGCAAAACGAGCGGCCTCCCATGAGAGGCCGCTCGTTTTGTTGTGGATCGATGGTGATGCGCTAGATGCCACTCAAGGTCGCGGTGGGCGTGGGCGGGCCGAGCGGCACAGTCTGCTGCTCAAACGGCAGCGGCGTGAAGCCAATCGGCGCCAGCGTCGCCATCGGGACGGGCGTGGGCGGGGCGGCTGTCGGCGTGGGTGGGATATTGTTCAGCGTCACGCGAATGGTGCGGAAGATATAGCCGTTTG
>DAOTUR010000706.1:0-2083 GCA_034436915.1 Anaerolineae bacterium | reverse complement strand
ACACCAACAGCAAAATGGATGAGGTCATCTACGAGGAGTTCAAGGGCACGGGCAATATGGAAATGCATCTCAGCCGCAAGCTGCAAGAGCGCCGTATTTTCCCCGCCATCGACGTGGCTCAATCCTCCACCCGCCGCGAAGAACTGCTGCTGGGGCCGGATATTTTGCAGCGCGTCAACACTATGCGTCGTATGTGGGCGCATCTGGTGGAGCAGAGCGATAACGGCGAACTGGCGGCCACCGAACAGATGATGAGCGCCTTCCGCATGTACCAGACCAACGAGGAATTTCTGAATTCGCTCGGCGGAGCCTCATCCAGCGACAGCCGCTTCTACTAAAGTACGCCGCAACTCGCATATTGTCGGATTGCTTTGCTTAGTGATAATGAAGAGGCACAGCCAGACCAACGACTGCCCAGCAGCCTGCGGCATGGATTGTGCCTCTTTTGTGATCAGGTCGGGAGACACGCGATGAGACGCTGGTGCTGCTTTCTTGGATGTCTGCTTATCAGTCTCGTGATGCGGGTGAGCGCCCAGACTGCGACCCCTACCTCTTCCCCGGCTCCTCTCAACACGGATACCGCGCCTGTTATGACGCCCTTCCTGGTCGTGACGCCAACGCCAGGGCCGCCCAATGTCGCCGCTCTGACCTTTAGCACCTACACCTCCAAAAATCGGGATTTTGCCTTCGAGTACCCGTCGGATTGGGTGGTTGACGAGCAGAATTACTATACCACCTTCACCGCGCCTCTCTCCGTCGGTGAAATCGCCTTCACCGTCTTCAATCCGCGTGTGGTCACGGCGCTCACGACGGGAAAAGCTGATACCGTGAGCGCCCTCACCAGTCTCAAACAGTATTTTGCCTTCATCCCTGATACGGCCAGCCCAACAACCGTTGTGTGGCGTGAGGCGGCGATTGCGCCGCTCACACTGGGCAACACGGGCGGCGGCGTGGCGATGCTGCTGCAAATGAGTCGCGGCGGCTATGGATTGGTCTTTGCCATCACGACCCAGGGCCAGCTCAACGGCTTCTTGCCGCTGATTGACACGATGATTCGCCGCTATGACTCGCCCGGCAGCCGCCGCCTCGCCACCCGTGAGCAGCCGACCCTCACGACCTTTCGCGGGCCACGCGAGGGGATTATCGACAGCCTCGTCGCGCAAAAGATCATCAAGCCCGATGTGACGCTGATCGATTCGCTGGAGACAACGGATCTTTCAGGCGATGTGTCGCAGTTCAGGCCGCTTGGAGAACGCCTGCCCGCCAATGTGCAGGTGGTCATGGGCGAAATGGCCTTCCTGCCTAAAGGCGGCGGCGGGTATGAAAGCTGCGGATTCGTCCTGCACATTATTCCCGCTGCGGCGTCGGATACCGATCAGACGCTGCGCCATTACCTCGAAGTCGGGATCGATCAATCGGGGACACTGTATTACTTCGACGCGGGGCGCAATCAGGAGAACGTGATCAAGGCGGATTTACGCACGGGTCTGGCGCTGGATCGGCCCTATGCCTTTGTGCTGCTGTTGGTGAGTGAGCGCCTGACGATTTATCTGAACGGCGTGAACGTTGCCGATAATATCCTGGTGCGCGGCGTGGAGGGCTACGCGGGCCTGTCGCTGCGTCCTGCGTCCAACGAGACACACTGTCTGTTCCGCAATGTAGCCGTCTATCGCATGACACCGCTGCCCGCCGGACAGTGCATCGTCGCGCCGCGTCAGGCCGCTACCAGCCATATCGCCCCCAGCACCACCTCCGCCGGGGCGACCCGCCTGACGAAAGACACGCCGCAGCAGGTGATGGCGCTCGGCGCAGCCTCCGGGTCACGGCTGCGCTGGTGGAAACTGGCTGATGGCTCTTGGATTCGGGAGGACAGCGTGGAGGAGACTGGGGATTGCGACAATCTGCCGCTGTACACTGTGCGATAGACCCCTCCCCAACCCCTCCCCGGCCCTCCCCACTGCGTAGGGCTATACATTACCCACATCTTTTTGGGGAAGGGGAGAGGGGGAAACGAAGTGCTTTCTCGCACGAAAGCTGCCCTATGAACGCTGCATCGACCCCCTTGGAACGAGGCAGTAGCGGG
>DAOTUR010000705.1:0-10358 GCA_034436915.1 Anaerolineae bacterium | reverse complement strand
TTACGCACCCCCCATAAAATGATGCCGAGAGCGCTGGAATGACTGTCAAACCTTTCCTTCCAGCCCCTCCGCACCGTTCAGCGAGGGGGAGAAAAACGTTTGAAGTCCCCCTCCACGTTATGAGAAGGAGTAAAAATCGGAAAGTGCGTAAGGTGAGTGAGGTAACTCAAATGCAGCGTGTTTTAGTCATCGACAAGCATAAGAGGCCTCTGATGCCGTGCCACCCCGCACGGTCACGAGAGCTGTTGAAAGCAGGGAAGGCGGCGGTGTTTCGTCGCTTTCCATTCACCATCATCCTGAAGGAGCGTGAGGGCGGCGACACACAACCTGTCGCCTTAAAGATTGATCCGGGCAGCAAGACAACGGGTCTCACACTGGTGGCCGACTTCCAGACAGGCAAACAGGTCATCTGGGCGGCAGAATTGACCCATCGTGGTCAGGCGATACGGGATGCCCTCTTGAGTCGGCGTCAGCAGAGACGGTCACGCCGTCAGCGTAAAACGCGCTATCGGGCCGCTCGGTTCAACAATCGGCGGCGGGCGGCGGGCTGGTTGGCTCCGTCGTTGCAAAGTCGTGAGGAGAACATCTCGACATGGGTTGTTCGTCTGGCGTGGAAATGCCCCCTCGCGTCGATCTCACAAGAGTTGGTGCGCTTTGATATGCAGTTGATGCAGAATGCCGAAATCTCTGGCATTGAGTATCAACAGGGCGAACTCCAGGGCTACGAAGTGCGCGAATATCTGCTGGAGAAGTGGGGACGTCAGTGTGCTTACTGCGGCGTGAAAGACCTGCCGCTGGAAGTTGAGCATATCATTCCCAAGACACGCGGCGGCTCACATCGCGTGAGCAATCTCTCACTGGCGTGCCATGACTGTAATAAAGAGAAAGGCACACAGACAGCGGCTGAATTTGGGCATCCAGAAGTCCAGGCGAAGGCCAAGCAGCCCTTAAGAGATGCAGCGGCAGTGAATGCCACGCGCTGGGCTTTGTTTGAACGGCTCAAGTTGACGGGCCTGCCCGTTGAAAGCGGCACGGGCGGGCGCACCAAGTTCAATCGCATTCATCATGGCTATCCTAAAGCCCACTGGATTGATGCCGCCTGTGTGGGCGAAAGCGGCGGCACGGTTAAACTCTCTGCGACCCATCGGCCCCTGTTGATCAAAGCGACAGGCCGCCAAAGCCGCCAGATGACTCGCCCGGATCAATACGGCTTCCCGCGCACGGCGGCCAAGATCAGCAGCACCGCCTACGGCTTCAAAACAGGCGATTTGGTTCAAGCGATTGTGCCAAAAGGCAAACACGCCGGCACGCATGTCGGGCGGGTGGCGATCCGCAAACGGCCTTCATTTGCGCTAAAGGGCTTTGATGTGCATCCCAAGTATCTCAAGGTGCTTCACCGTTCGGACGGCTACAGCTATTAGACAGGAAGGAGTACGCCTTTCCCCACCGGGTTAAAATCCGGTGTCCCCAGGCGAACATTTTATGGAGTAGGGCAGGCATACAACCCTCACCCCAACCTCTTTCCCACTTCAAGGGTGAGGGGCTTTTTGCACCCCAAACTGAGGTTAATACAGTTTCTAGGCCTCAATTCCGCGACGACGACAACTGCACCGACAGCGTTTGCAGCATCTTCAAATTCTCGATCAGCCAGGTGTGCAGCTCCGGTGTCTTGATGTTAATCGCGTTGAGAGCATCGGCGGTGAGGGCAACCTCATCCGCCAGATAATCGCCGCGCAGAGGGTCATCAAATTCCGGGCCACTCCGCAGGCTCAGATCGTAGCCTTGCAGCGCACATAGCATGAAATATTCTTCAAGATTTTTGCCGCCCTTGTGGTGACGCAGCACAAACGCATCGCCCAGAATATCGACCTTTGCGCCCAATTCCTCAAGCAGCTCACGGCGCAGACCCGCATACAGATTCAAATCTTCGGTTTCCATGCCCCCGCCCGGCGCAACCCAATAGGCGACAGGGTTGTGCGGCTTGATGCGCTTGATGAACAAAATCCCGCCCTGCGGCACAAGCACAATCGCTCGCACGCGGCGCGAAAAGGGTGTCGCAGGGTCAGATGAGTCCAGGCTCAGGCAGGCAAGCACAGCAAAAAACCATTTCAAACTATTGAAAATAGGACATTTATTCTCAGTGTAGCATAAGTCCGTTGGAAATATCTTAAGCGCCTCAACGATTTTGCTAAGGGTTTTATTGTTGAGTTTAACAAGCATCAGGATTGTTGATCTTGTGTCCGATGTGTCGTTTAGGATGGCACTTCGACCAGGATGGCGGCGGCGACTTTGCAACCAATCACCACCGTCTCTGCTCCCAATTGCAGCGTTACAGGCCCTTCAAACGGCGCACGCTGGATGACCGCAAGCATGTTTTGCAGCGCAAAGCCCTGATCGAGGATGTAGCGCAGCATCTCGCTGTCTCCGGGCGTCAGGCGGGCGACGCGGGCGGGCGTATCCAGCGGCACATCCAGCAGCGAATACAGCGTGCGCTCGGCAATCGTGCCATCGGGCGCGGGGATCGGGTCGCCATGCGGATCAAACAGCGGGTCTTGCAGCTTGCTGGATACGGCTGTGATGAAGCGATCCGACACAGCATGTTCGAGTTTTTCTGCCTCGTCATGGACTTCATCGAGCGTGTAGTTGAGTTCGCGCACCAGATACAGCTCAATCAGGCGATGCCGCCGAATGACGCGCAGGGCGATGTGCTGGCCGGATTCGGTGAGGGTGACGCCGTAATGCTTCTTGTAATCGATGAGCTTGGCGTCTTCCAAGCGCTGCGCCATATCGGTCACGCTCGGCGCGGAGATATGCAGCGCGTCTTTGAGGGCGGTGGTCGAGACGCGCTGGTCATCGTCGGTGAGGTCTTGCTGCAAGACATAGACGGCCTTGAGAAAGTCTTCGATTGCGCGGGTCAGAGGAATCTCGGTCATCAGGGGCCTCATGTCGAGTTGAATATAACGTCTATTGTAGCGATAAAGTGCGTGGGATAAAGCGGGGGATTAAGGATCAGAGATAGACCCCTTGATAATGAAACAACACCATAAATTGCAAAAGGCCCGATATGTCGTGGCTTTTGCAATCTATGGTGTTGAATGTTTCTCCTACACCTAAAATCGGGGGACGTGTTAGCCCTCGCTAACAAGGTCGTAGAAGGATGCCGACATGGTACTCATATCGATGAAGCTCATGAATTGTTTTGAGATTTCACCCGTATCGGAACGACCTGCTTTGTGAGCACTTTCCAGATCGGTATAACGCAGTACGAGCAGCCATTCGCCATCGGCAGTGGTGGCTTCGCGCCGTACCAAGCCGGGGAGTTTAGGCGCGACTTCACGCTGGAAGCGTTCATTCAGGGCGCGGAATTCGTCTTCGCTGACACCCGCATTCAGGCGAAATTTCACAAGTTGGATTGCTGCCATGTAAATATCCTTTCAGGATCGAGTCTCTGCTTCCAGAATACGCCTTTTGGCCTCCTCGCTAAAGGTAAATCCGCGCCCTAGAATGGTAAATCTGCGCCTATGCCCGTGAGAGCACGAGCTGGTGACGGAAGGCTGTCGGCGTTTTCTCGGCATAGCGCTTGAAGAATTTGATCAGATTTGTTGGCTCATCGAAGCCCGTTTGATCGGCGATCTCTTTGATGGAAAGATTGCTGTGGATGAGCAGTCGTTTGATCTCAAGGACAACGCGCTCATCGATAAAGAGTTTTGCATTCTTGCTCAGAACCGCCTGGGTCACTTGATTGAGTTTCTTGGCAGAATAT
This sequence comes from Anaerolineae bacterium, assembly GCA_034436915.1. Classification (GTDB taxonomy): domain Bacteria; phylum Chloroflexota; class Anaerolineae; order Aggregatilineales; family Phototrophicaceae; genus JALHOR01. The sequence goes on along the minus strand of DAOTUR010000705.1, from coordinate 6,595 downwards.
CCCAGGGTGAGGGCGTAGTCCTGGACATTGCGCGTCTGAGGGAAATCAACCTCCACCTGTTCTCGGAAACGGGCAAATTCTTGATACTGCGTCAGCGCCGTTGATGTGACGTCAGAGCGCTTATACCGTTCTGCCAGCAGCAGGATTGTCCGCAGCAGGTTGCGATAAATATCGCTCTGGAAGGGGTCGTCTTTCTTCTGGTCAAATTCGTATTTTAATTCCTGAAAGAGCGTGAGAAAGCGGTTGTAAGCTGCATCATCAAGCGTGAGAGTGGGCGATTGAAGCGTATAATCGAAAATACGATAGCTCTCTAAAATGTCTCGATCCTGGGAATTCTTATAGAGAAACTCTTTTGAGAACGCTAACACCAGGGCATCATTCTCACGATTTATCTCCCACTGATGTACCTGATTTTCTGCCACAAACAGCAGCGTTTTCTCCTGGTAGGGATAGGAGCGAAAATCAACATAGTGGTGTCCGCTGCCCTGCTTAAACAGGACGATGAGATAGGAGTGCAGCCGCTGCGGGGTGTCCATCGGGTAACGCTGATGATCGAACAGAGTTTGCAGGGGCAAAATCATGCACTCTATGGATTGTTTGGGAGAGGGGAAGGGGCGAACCTCAAGTATTTCCTCGGACATGATGACACCTCTCAGAATAACAGTCACATATACAGAGATCATAGATGAAAATACGGAGGAGTAACACGATGAGTGAGAATGGGAATGACAAATTCAGACAATTAATCGCCTACTTTTTTTGTGAAATGGCGGCCCCTCTCAGTGTAATAAAGGGTTACTCTCAGATATTAGAGATGTATTTGGCAGGTCTCAAAGAATATGAGATATCACCTGTTGCTCTTAACTTTTCTTCAGTATGGAATGGTAATCATTCACCTATCCGTGAGAATCGTGGGTTTGTAGGGGCAGGATACATCCTGCCCACGTTGAATTCCCTACAAATCATCAGGGCGCGATGCATCGCGCCCCTACAAGGGCGTTTGTCGCATGGATAGCTGAATCATTACATGGAATGACACCTGAAAGGGCACACCAGATGATTCAATCTGTTCTGGAGAGGATTAAGAGATATGAGGAGATAAAGCGCGAAATTGATCAAGAAATCGCAAATTCGGACGAAGATGAGGGCCAAAAACGATTGCCTATCTCCCCTATATGTTTCTTACACCCTTCTCCCTGCAAATGTGCGATATAATAAGCGCAAAAGTGCGAAGAATATTTCATATCGTCTTGTGATCTGAGAGGCACACGCCTTGACCCCTTCTCCTGATATACCTGAAAAAGAACTGCGCGATAAATGCGCTCCCCTGCTGAGTGCGGCTGCTGAAGAAGCCCGCCGCCTCCAGCATAATTATATTGGCACGGAACATCTCTTCATCGCGGCTACGCGCAACGAAAGCGGCCCGACCAGCGATCTGCTGCGCCGCGCCGGGTTTGAGCCGCGCCAGATCCGCAACGAGATTCGCCGCGAAATTGGCACGGGCGATGGGCCGATGGGCGATACACTGCCTCTCACGCCGCGCTCCGCGATGGTGCTGTCGGTGGCGATCTTCCTGGCCGACCAGGAGAAAGACGGGCAGGGCGTCAAAGAAGAACACTTCCTCATGGCGCTGCTGCAAGAGGGCGAAGGCGTCCCCGTCCGTAAGCTGATCGATCTCGGCTTCGATCTCAATACATGGCTGCAACGACTCATCAACGAGCAGCAGGAAGAAATGTCCCCGGCAGCCGACGATGAGCAGGATTGGGACGATGACAATGACTTTTCACCCTTTGACGATTCGGATCAACTTGTGCTCCCACGCTCACGCTTAGACAGCCCTCTGCCCATCACACCGCTGCTGGATCGCTATGGTCGTGATCTCACCGCGCAGGCCGCCGCTGGCAAAATTGGCGAGGCCGTCGCCCGCGACCCTGAGATTCGCTCTGTCGCCCGCACCCTCGCCCGCAGCAAGAAGAACAATCCGCTGCTTTTGGGTGATGCAGGCGTCGGCAAGACCGCCATTGTCGAGGGCCTCGCCTATGCGATTTATCGCAAGACAGCCCCCGCGCCGCTGCTTGACAAGCGCATCGTGCAGATTGAAATCGGTACATTGGTCGCGGGTACAAGTCTGCGCGGCCAATTTGAAGAGCGTCTCATTGGCATTGTGGAAGAGGTCAAGCGGGCGGGCAATGTCGTCCTGTTCATTGATGAAATTCATACCATCGTCGGGGCGGGCGATACCATCGACAGCAATCTTGATGCCGCCAATATCCTCAAGCCTGCGCTGGCACGCGGCGAAATCATGTGCATCGGTGCAACCACGCACGAAGAATACCGCCGCGCCATCGCGCAAGACCCGGCGCTGGCCCGCCGCTTCCGCACCATCGATGTGGATGAGCCGAACGAAGCCGATAGTGTGACCATCCTTTTAGGACAGCGGGCGCGGCTGGAAAATCATCACAAAGTCACGATTCTGGACGAATCGGTGGATGCGGCGGTGCGGCTCTCAGTGCGCTATCAGCCGGATAAACGCCTGCCCGATAAGGCGCTTGATCTGCTGGATGAAGCCTGCACCCGCGTCACGATTCGCACCGTTGCGCCCGATATAACCGCCACGATTGACGACAAATCCGAAGTGACGCCGATTGATATTGCCGCCGTGCTGTCAGAGTGGACAGGCATCCCTGTGACCGATCTGACCCGCGATGAAAAACGTCGTCTGGCCGGGCTGGAAGACTCGCTCAAATCGCGTGTGGTGGGCCAGAACAAGGCTGTGAAGCTGGTGGCGGACGCCATCAAGACCGCCCGTGCGGGCCTGAATGACCCCAACCGTCCGATTGGCGTGTTCCTGTTCCTGGGGACATCCGGCGTGGGCAAGACCGAATTGGCGCGGGCGCTGGCCGAATTTCTCTTTGGCAGCGAAGAAGCGATGCTCCGCCTCGATATGTCTGAGTTCCACGACTCACACACCGTCGCCCGCCTGATCGGGTCGCCCCCTGGCTACAAAGAGTCGAGTCGCGGCGGTCAACTCACGGATGATCTGCGGCGGCGTCCGTACTCGGTGGTGCTGCTGGATGAGATCGACAAGGCCGCACCGGAAGTCTTTGATATTTTCCTGCAAATCTTTGATGAAGGCCGTTTGAGCGATGCACATGGTCGCCCAGTGGATGCGCGGCATTCGGTGTTCATCATGACGAGCAATATCGGCACGCGCGAGAGCAGCAAATCGATGGGCTTTGGCGGGCGCGATGATGACGCCGAGCCGGATTTTTCGCCGTATTTGAAGCAGTTCTTCCGCGTGGAATTTTTGAATCGCATTGATGAGGTGGTGACGTTCCGTTCGCTCCAGCGCCATGACCTGGAAGGCATCCTTGAGCTGCAATTGCGCGATCTGCGTAAACGCCTCAATGAACAGCGCCTGCACCTCGAGCTGTCCGACAGCGCCCGTGATGCGCTGCTCACAGCGGGCCATGATCCGATCAATGGGGCGCGTCCGCTCAAGCGGGCGATTGAACGGATGCTGACACGGCCTCTGAGCAATCGCATCGTGGAAGAGTCGTTTGAACCCGGTGTGACCATCGTCGCGGTGGCGGATGAAAAGGGCGGCATCGAGTTCAGGACGCAGACGCAAACGGGGGTCGATTCGTAGAGCGAGGATGTGTGTTAGAGACCATTTGATAATGCAAAATGTTATGCATGATTCGTGTAGGGACAGGGCCTGCCCTGTCCGTTCATCGCGTGAAAATGGACAGGGCAGGCCCTGTCCCTACGCCAAAATACATTTTGTTTATAACGAATGGCATTATCAAACGGCTTCTTAGAGAGGTCATCTGATGACTGATGTCCCTGTTTTGACCGTGACGGCTGTGATGAGCGCGTTTTTAGGGTCAGCGCCGACGCTTCAAGAGATTGGTAATCATTTGGCTATCCATGCGACAAAGGCCGTTGTAGGGGCACGATGTATCGTGCCCTGGTGATTTGTAGGGAATTTGGCGTGGGCGCGATGTATCGCGCCCTGATTGATTTATAGGGGATTTGGCTTGGGCAGGATGCATCCTGCCCCTACGAACCTAAAATTCACATGGAGAGGTGAATGATTACGCCTTTGCTTTGTGTACGGTTCATGATAGGTCACAGCGTATCAAAATATGGCGAAAACTGCAAGAAGAACGGAAAATTAAGAAAATCAGCGGGGCCATGAGGTTCGCGCTATACTTGCGCTAACATTTTTAACAAAAGGATTTCTGTTCGATGATTTTTAAAAGCCCCTACAGTGATGTTATCATCCCCGATCTGTCGCTGACCGATTACCTGTTCCAGACTGTCGCCGAATACGTGGACAAACCCGCGCTGATTGACGGGCCAACAGGCCGCACCCTGACTTACGGTCAACTGGTCGGCGCGATTCGCAAGGCGGCAGCGGGCCTCGCGGCGAAGGGCTTCAAAAAAGGCGATGTGTTCGCCATTTGCAGCCCCAACATCCCGGAATACGCCATCGCCTTCCATGCGATTGCCTCCTGTGGCGGCATCGTGACCACCATCAATCCGCTGTATACCGCCGATGAAATGGCGAACCAACTCAATGACTGCAAGGCCCGCTATCTGGTCACGATTGGTCTATTCTTAGGCAAAGCCCAGGAAGCCCAGAGCAAATCGAGCATTGAGGAGATTTTTGTCTTTGGTGAGGCAGAGGGCGCGACCCCCTTCATGGCGCTGCTGCAAAATGATGCGCCGCCGCCCGATGTGACCATTGATCCCGAAGACCTTCTGGTGCTGCCCTATTCCAGCGGCACGACGGGCCTGCCCAAAGGCGTTATGCTCACGCATCGCAATGTGGTCGCCAATATCACCCAATCGCTCGTCAATGTGAATTTTGCATACGACGACAATATGATCGGGATTCTGCCCTTCTATCATATTTATGGCATGGTCGTTGTGATGAGTTTGATGCTCAAGGTGGGTGGCACAGTCGTCACCATGCCGCAGTTTGATCTTGAGACGTTCCTCAAGCTGATGCAGAATCACAAGATCACCCGCGCCTGCCTTGTGCCGCCGATTATCCTGGCGCTGGCAAAACATCCCATCGTCGATCAGTATGACCTGTCGCACTTGAAGCAGATTTTCTCCGGCGCGGCCCCCCTCAGCGCGGATTTGCAATCGGCAGCGGCAGCGCGGTTGGGCTGCAACGTCGTGCAGGGCTATGGCCTCACCGAAACCAGCCCGGTCACCCATGCCACGCCCAATGATCCCTCCAAGATTAAGCCCGGCTCAGTGGGGCCAGCGCTGCCCAATACCGAAACCCAGATCATGGATGTGAACACCGGAATGCCGCTGGATGTCGGGCAGGAGGGCGAAATCTGGCTGCGCGGCCCGCAGGTCATGAAGGGCTATCTCAATAATCAAGCCGCGACAGACAACATGCTCGATTCAAATGGCTGGCTGCACACGGGTGATATTGGCTACATCGATGCCGACAGCTATCTCTACGTGGTGGATCGCGTCAAGGAACTCATCAAGTATAAGGGCCAGCAGGTTGCCCCGGCTGAATTAGAAGGCGTGCTGCTGCGTCATGAGGCCATTGCCGATGCTGCCGTGATTGGTATCGCGGATGCGGAGGCGGGCGAACTGCCCAAAGCCTTTGTCGTGCTCAAGCCCGGACGCGACATGAGCGAAGAGGATGTGATGGCGTTTGTGGCGAGTCAGGTTGCGCCGCACAAGAAGGTGCGCCGTGTGGCCTTCGTGACGCAGATTCCCAAATCGTCATCGGGCAAGATTTTGCGCCGTGTGCTCGTCCAGCAGGAACGCGACGCGCAAAAGAGTTAAAAGTACAAGCGAACCGCAAAGACGCTAAGAAGCCGTTTGATAATGCCATTCGTTACAAACAAAATGTATTTTAGTAGGGACAGGGCAGGCCCTGTCCCTACACGAATCATGCATAACATTTTGCATTATCAAACGGCTTCTTAGCGTCTTTGCGGTTTTTATGTTTGAGATGCCTGAAAGAGAACTTATGCCTGTCGATGCCATTTCGCTCGGAGTGTTTCAAGAGCTGTTCGCCAGTGTCGCGGAGGAGATGGGCATCACGCTGCAACGCGCCAGCTTCAGCCCCAACATTCGTGAGCGGCTCGATTTTAGCTGCGCGGTCTTCGATTCGCAGGCGCGATTGGTGGCACAGGCGGCGCATATTCCCGTCCATCTTGGCAGTATGCCCGCGTCGGTGCTGGCGGCAGTGCAGGCATTCCCGCAGTTCAGCCCTGGCGATGTCGTCGTCCTGAATGACCCCTATCGCGGCGGGACGCATCTGCCCGATATCACGATGGTGTCGCCGGTATTTGCGGGCGGCGAGGCGCTGTTTTATGTCGCCAGCCGCGCCCATCATGCCGATGTGGGTGGCATGTCGCCGGGGTCGCTGCCTCTCAGCACCGAACTGTATCAGGAAGGGCTGATCATCCCGCCTGTGCTGCTCAAACTCAGCGGCTGGATGAATGAGGGTGTGCTGGCGCTGATCCTCGCCAACAGCCGCAATCCGCAGGAGCGCCAGGGTGATCTTGAGGCGCAGTTGGCGGCGCAGCGCATTGGCGAGGCGCGTTTGATC
>DAOTUR010000704.1:0-3036 GCA_034436915.1 Anaerolineae bacterium | reverse complement strand
GCCAGCATCCTGGGCGAATTCCCGCATTTTGGGCTGCCCTCGATCCTCGTGCCGTATCCGTATGCGTGGCGCTACCAGAAGACCAATGCCGAATATCTCGTTTCGCATGGGGCAGCGGTGTGCCTGGACGATGAACACCTGCATGAGACGCTTCTGCCCACGCTGCGCGCTCTGCTGCACGATCCGCAGCGCCTCGCGCAGATGAGAAGCGCGGCCAAAGCCCTGGCACAACCGCAGGGCGCACAGAATATCGCTCGACTTATGACTGAACTGGCGGGGGCCTGATGATCGAACTCGTCTTTCTCGTCTATTTCCTGATCGTCTTTTTCGCCTTGATCGGCTCAAAGCGTGGTTGGATCAAAGAGCTGATCGCCATGTCGGGCGTGATTCTGGCGCTGTTTGGCATGTTCCAGTTTGATACGCTCATTCGCCGCACGTTATTCGGCAATCTCCCGTCGGATCAACGCTTTTATCTGCAATCGATCATGTTCCTGGTCGTCGTGTTCTTCGCCTATCAAAATCGTGCCATCATCGGCGCGGAGGCGACCCGCGTGCGGAACAATCAAGCGGATGGGCGCGACCCGCTGCAAACCCGCGTCCTGGGGGCGCTTGCAGGCGGCGTCAACGGCTATCTCATCAGTGGGACGCTGTGGTATTTTATGGATATCAACCGCGTGGCGACGGGCCTGTATCCGCTCGATCCGTATGTGATTGCGCCGCCCGCCGGCACAGCCAGCGCGACCTTTCTGCCCAATTTGCCGCTCTATCTGCTGACGAACAACGGAGCGAACGGCGATTTGCTGTCGCTGGCCGTGATCGTGCTGTTTATCGGCGTGCTCATCATGATTTAAGGGGCGGACATGATTCAACTGTATTCGTTGATGTGGGTGACTGCTTTCTTCTGTGGCATTATGGGCTACATGCGCGGCTGGAATCGGGAACTGCTGGCGGTGTCGGGCATTGTGCTCACCATGTTTGCTATCTTCCAGTTTGATGCCTTTTTGCGCGTCACGATTTACGCGGTGCTGCCGCGTGACCAGATCTTTTTGCTGCAATCCTTCATCTTTTTGGCGGTGGTGTATCTGGTGTATCAGTCCGGCGATATCCGCACAACAGGGACAGGCCGCCGCGCAACTGCTGCGCCCGCTGAGTCGGTGCAATCGAGCTTGCTGGGCGTGCTGGCCGGGGCCTTCAATGGCTACCTGATCATCGGGACGCTGTGGTATTTTCTCGATATCAACGAGTACCCCTTCGCGCAGTGGGTGGTTGCGCCCTCGCCAGGGTCGCCCAGCGCTCAAAATCTGGGCCTCATGCCGCTGGTGTTGATTGGCGGCGGCTCTGGTGGCGGCGGCGATCTGCTGGCGCTGGGCGTGATCGGCCTGTTGTTCTTTGTGCTGGTGCTGAGCTGATGCGGCGGCGCATGATTGTTTTACCCTGTCGAGCGCATGGGCCTCGGCGACAAACACGGCAAAGGGCCATTGTATGGTGCAATTGATACCCGGACAGCATATTCATCTCATCGGCATCGGCGGCTCTGGCATGTCGGCGATTGCGCGTGTCCTGCTCCAGCAGGGCTATTACATCACCGGCTCGGATCGCAGCACTGGAGACATGATCGATGCGCTCAAGCAGGAAGGGGCGCAGATTTATCATGGGCATGATGCGACCTACGTCAACGATGCCGAAATCGTTGTGGCGACATCGGCGGTCTCCAATGATCATATTGAAATTCTCTCGGCTCAGGCCCAGGGCATCCCGGTCTATCGGCGTATTGACTTCATCGGCAAGCTGACACAGGGCTATGACTGCATCGCGGTCAGCGGCACACACGGCAAGACCACGACAACCTCAATGGTGGCGTATATTTTGCTGCAAACGGGGCGCGACCCGAGTTATGTGGTGGGCGGCGTCATGGGCAATACGGGCAAGAACGGCGCGGTGGGCGACAGCAATCTGTTCGTGATCGAAGCCGACGAATACGACAATATGTTTCACGGCCTGCGCCCTCAGATCGAGGTGATTACCAGCGTCGAATATGATCATCCCGATTTTTTCCGCACGCCCAATCAGATGATGGACGCCTTCTCGCATTTTGTCGGCCTGCTGCCCCAGGATGGCCTGCTGGTGGCCTGCGCGGATGATCCGGGGGCGCTGATGTTCGCCCGCAACCGCGAGATCATGGCTCTGCCTGTGGCGACCTACGGCATTCGGGATGCCTCGGCTTACTGGCAGGCGCGGGCGATTGAGTACACGACGGAATACACCGATTTTGATGTCTACTATAAAGATCATCTGCAAGGCCATGTGCGCCTCACTATCCCTGGCACACATAACGTGTTAAATGCATTGGCGGCGCTGGTGGTGGTGTGTACGCTGGATGTGAAATTCACGGCGGCGGCGGCGGCGTTGGAGGAGTTTCGCAGTTCGGGGCGGCGCTTTGAGCTGCTGGATGATTATGAGGACATCGCCATCATCAATGATTATGCTCATCATCCCACCGCCATCCGCGCTACGATTGAGGCGGCGCGTCTGCGCTATCCCACTCGTGATCTGTGGGCCGTGTGGCAGCCGCACACCTACAGCCGCACCGCCGCCTTGATCGATAATTTCGCTGAAGCCTTCGATAAGGCTCATCATGCCATCATCACTGAGATTTATGCTGCGCGTGAAAAGCCCATCGAGGGCGTCAGCAGCCATGATCTGGTCGAGATGATGCATCATCCTGACGTGCGCTATGTGCCGATGCTGGATGATGTGGTTGATACGCTTCTCGCTGACGTGAAAGCGCCCGCCGTGATTCTGGTGATGTCGGCGGGCGATGCGACTCGTGTGACCCGTGATTACTGGCAAGCCCTGAAAGAGCGAAATCGCTGATGACGATCCCCGCGCACATTGGCACAGGCATATGGCTCCTGCACGAGCCGACGGGCAAATACACGGCAGCCCGCATTGGCGGCGCGGCGGACGCTGTGTATATTGCCCGCGACTCAGTGGCCGATCTCGCCCGTGTGGTGGAGTCGGCCTGGGCGCAGCATA
>DAOTUR010000703.1:0-2159 GCA_034436915.1 Anaerolineae bacterium | reverse complement strand
GGCGGGGTTTTCAACCCCGCAAGACGGGAGACAGGGACTTTCAGTCCCTGGCGCAAGCGCTTTTGCCGCGTCTTTGGCTCACAATGAGCACAAAAATCCTTAAGTTGCTGTACATGGGGTAATGATTCACCTATCCCATATGGATCGTGAGGTTGTAGGGGCAGGATGCATCCTGCCCTGATGCTAAATTCCTTACACATCACCAGGGCGCGATACATCGCGCCCCTACAAGGGCCGTTGTCGCATGGATATCTGAATAGATATTGGCAAGGTGGGGAGTGGGGTCAAGTCCCTCTCCCGCTGCGCGGGAGAGGGGTTGGGGTGAGGGCCACTCCCCCATCACGGAGTGCTATCGCTGGATGATTCCAACCGCGCCCGCACGCCGTTGAACAACAGGATGAGCAGCACAATCAACCCTTGCAGCACACCCGTCAGCGATTGATCGAGCTTGAGCAGAATCTTGACGCTCGTGCTGCCTGCAATCACCGCTGCCAGCGCAAACGTGACGAACGGCAAGACGAGCGTGCGATAGGCCACCAGCAGCACTACCAGCAGGCCGAGAAAGCCAATTCCGCCGCTCACCAGCGGGCGCAGGCTGTTGTAGGTATGCAGCACGCGATGTGCGCCCGCTGCCCCGGCCAGTGCGCCGCACAGCATGAAGGCCAGCCATGTCATGCGTTCTGTCGGCACGCCGAGCAGCAGAGCCGAACGAGCGTTTTTCCCTGCCGCCTTGAGCATCAGGCCCATGCGCGTCTGGCGCAGCAAAAACGCCACAAACAGGACGCCGCCCACCGTCATCACCAGTGTCACCCAGCTAATGGGCAGATCGGCGCTGAGGAGCGGGAGTTTTGCTTCGGGCGGAAATGGCGCTGTCGCCTGGGCGCTGCCGCCTTCAGGGGGCTGCCAGGGACCGGAGATGAGGTAAATCGCCAGCGTATCGGCCAGGGCATTGAGGGCCACGCCGCCAAAAATTTCGTTCACACCCGCCCGCGTCTTCAAAATGCCGACGACCCATCCCCACAGCGCTCCACAGAGCATAGCCAATATCAGACAGGCCGGAATACGCAGTTCGGCGGGGAGCGGTAAAAATTGAGCGCCCCAACTGGCCCCCAACGCCCCCATCATCATCTGGCCTTCGACACCGATGTTCCACTGGCCCGCCGTGAAGGTCACGATCAGCCCGGCTCCGACCAACGTCAGCGGAATCCAGAAGTTGAAGACAGCCGCTGTGCTTTGCGTGTCTTTAAAGGCTCCCCTCCAGGTGGTTTCCAGCACTTTGATCGGATCGCCTTGCAGCAGCAGAATCAAGCAGGCAGTCAGGAAGAGAGCGAGTGCCAGCGAGAGCAGCGGCAGCGCGGCCAGCAAAAGACGGCGTTTGGTCATAGAGAGCAGTGTCCTGGTGCAGTCAACCGATGATCCCCAAGAATACTCGTAAATGACCATGAAACGCAAAGTGCCGCGCCGCTTCGACTCTGGGCATGGATCATGTTCATCTTTTAGAATAGGGTCTCTCTCAGAAAAGGATGATCTTGTGCCAACTCTTATACAGCGGATACGCCAGTTTGCACGCACTCTCAAGCGGGAGACCTATGCGCTGTATCTCGCCTACCAGCATCCTGATACACCCTGGTATGCTCGCGTGTGGGCATTCGGCGTGGTGGCCTATGCGATCAGCCCGATTGATCTGATCCCGGATTTCATCCCGATTCTTGGCTTTCTCGATGATGCGATTTTGCTGCCCGTCGGCATCTGGATTGCGATCCGCCTGATTCCGCCCTCCGTCATGACAGAGTGCCGCGCCCGCAGCCACGACATTCTGGACAAGCCCACCTCGCCTGCGGGACGATGGGCAGCGGTGGTGATTGTCATCCTCTGGTTGCTTCTGGCGGGGCTTGTGATCAAGGCCGTTCGGGGATAATGGTAACCTGAAGCTGAAATGTAGGGGCGCAGCGGCCTGCACCCAAAAGATCAATTCTAGCATTTCTCCCCTGATGATCAGCGTTACACATCCGGCATCTGACGGGAAGAGGCGGTGCGGTACTGCGACAACCGCAAATTGGCATCGCGCAGGCGGTTGCTCAGGACGCTCATCAACTCCACCGACACATCCGGGTAGCGGCGCATGAGCAGCAAAAACGGTTCGCGGCGGATGGTCAGCG
>DAOTUR010000702.1:0-12183 GCA_034436915.1 Anaerolineae bacterium | reverse complement strand
ATGCCGCGTGTGTCGGCGAAAGTGGCGGCGCGGTCAAACTCTCAATAACTCATGTCCCCCTTTTGATCAAAGCAATGGGACATGGCTCACGCCAGATGTGTCGGACAGACAAGTACGGCGTTCCCGCCCGCCATCGCCTGCGCCAGAAACGTCATTTCGGCTTTCAAACAGGTCATATCGTCAAGGCGATTGTACCAACAGGCAAGTATGCTGGAACACATGTCGGACGTGTGGCCTGCCGCGCCACAGGAAGCTTTGATATTGTGACAGCGCTCGGCAAAGTCACGGCATCATACAAACATCTCAAGACGCTTCACCACTCTGACGGCTATACCTACCAGAAAGGACACGGCGCTCTCCCTCCCCATGCCTCAAGGCAGGGGTATCCCGCGCCGATTCGATGAGGAAGGGTTTGGTATGACTCCAGCGCTCTTGGCATCATTTTATGGGCGTACATAAGGTGAGATGATGACTCGACGCTCCTTTGTCTTCCTGCTTGTAGCAGCCCTGCTTGTGCTGTGGTATGTCGCCTCAGCGGGCGGCGGATTCCCACTCGATGACAGTTGGATTCACCAGACGTTTGCCCGCAATCTCGCGCTGCATGGCGAATGGGCCTTTCTCGTCGGCCAGCCCGTCGCCGCCTCCACCTCGCCGCTGTATACCGTTCTGCTCAGTATCGGCTACCGTCTGGGCATCGCTTATCCGCTCTGGACACACGGCCTGGGCATCATCGCGCTGGCTGTTACAGGTCTGATCGGGGCAGCCTGGGCGCGGCGGGCCATGCCCACACTCCCCTTTGCCCCCTGGGTCGTCGGGCTGGCGCTGCTGACGACGTGGCATCACATCTGGGCGGCGGCGGCAGGCATGGAGACGCTGATCTTTGCCGATCTGGTATTGGCGCTGCTGGTGTGGCCCTGGTGGGATGGCCCCTCGTCGCAGCGTGGACGTTTTATGTGGGGGACGGCCTTCGGCGGGCTGGCAGCGTGTACGGTGCTGGCGCGGCCCGAAGGCATTCTCGCGGTGGGATTGGTCGGCCTTGTGCTGTTGTGGCAGGAGATGGCACAGCGTAAGGCGGCGTCTTTGCTGTGGATCGGCGGAGCAGGCGCGGCCTTTCTGGTGTGTCTCGCGCCCTATCTTATTCTCAACGTGCAGTTGACGGGCGGCCTGCTGCCCAACACCGCTGCCGCCAAATTCCAGCAGCACGCCGTTTTGCTGACGCTTCCCTTTGCAGAGCGGGTGTGGCGCTTGTTCGTCGCCATCATCGCGGGCGGGCAAATCCTGCTTGTGCCGGGGCTGGTGATTTTTGTTGCGGAAGGCGTCAAACGGGCGCGGGCGGTTGGCATGTGGGCGCTGACTCGCTGGTTGCTGCCGCTGGCCTGGGCGGGGGGTCTGCTGGTGCTGTATGCATGGCGTCTGCCCGCTGATTATCAGCATGGGCGCTATGTGCTGCCTGCGCTGCCCGCCCTCGTGCTGATGGGCAGCGCGGGCCTGTGCCTCGTATGGCGCTTGGTGCGGACGCGCACGCCCGGCACGGCGTCCCTGCTGCGGCGCGTGCTCATCCAGGCGTGGGCGATCACAATTGTGCTGCTGTCTGGGTACTATCTCAATCTGGGACGCGAGATTTATACCGTCGATGTGGCGATTATTGATGGCGAGATGGTGACTGCCGCCCATTGGATTCACGATCATTTGCCCGACACAGCGCTCCTCGCTATCCATGATATTGGGGCGGTGGGCTATTTTGCGCCGCGCCCGCTGCTGGATATCGCCGGCCTCATCACGCCGGAGGTCGTGCCGCTGATCGGCCAACCGGAGGCGCTGTGGGACTTGATGCAGACACGGGGAGCGAAGTATCTGCTGGCCTTCCCGGATCAAATTCCGGGCGGGCGCATAGATGACCCGCGTCTCTGCCCGCTTTACAGCACCAACGCTGCCATCACGCAGCGCGTGGGCCATGCCAATATGCAGGTGTATCGGCTGGCGTGGGCGGGGGGATGCTAAACCCCTCTCCCCGCTCTCCCCACTGTGCAAGCACCCCTCCCTAACCCTCCCCGCTTCGCAAGGAGGGGACTTGGCCCTCTCCCTACGAAGTGGGGAGGGCGGGGAGAGGGGTAAATTGCGAAGCGGGGAGAGGGATTTATCAATATATCAACATAAAGGAGGACACAACCATGTCTCATCGCTGGATTGCTGGATTGCTCTGTATGCTGGCGTTCGTCGGGCTGGTGCAGGCGCAGGACGTGCCGCCCATGCCCACGCCCAATGACGATTTGACGATTTCGCCCATCAACTTTGATCAGATTGTGGCCGATACCGTCACCGATAAAGCCGTTTATGATTGGTGGCAGATCACGCTCAACAGCGATGATGTGATTGTCGTCGAAATGCAGGCGTTTCAGGGTCTCGCGCCGCTCATCGGCATCCTCTCGCCCACGCATGAGCTGGTGGCCCGCAGCGATGACAGCCGTGCGCCTGATCCCGACAGTCTGGCCGTGATCCAGTATCGGGCGACGACCAGCGGTTTGTATACCATCGCCGCCACGCGCCAGGGCAATCAGGCAGGCACGACGACAGGCGCGTATCAGCTCAAAATCCGCAAAATTAATGACGTTCCCGCCCGCGAAAACACCCTCGCGCCCGTCGAATTTCGCTGCGATAAAAAAGTGGCGACCAACGTCTTGATGCTGGCCTTTCAGGACGAGATTCCGAGCGTCCTGCCTGCTGATGCGCCCTACCGTGAGCAGTATCGGCTCACGATTTACGGTGAGGGCGCATTTGCCCCGTTGATCCTGGCCGATGCCGACCTTGTGAAGACGGGCCGCCTCGACTGCACCAGCGATGCCAGCGCCTTGCTCGGCAATACGTACACCTTCCCCGGCGAAGCGGCTGTCACCATCAGCGAGGCCGAACAGACCCACGCCGCGCAGATGACGCTGCGGAATACCAGCATGACCGATGCCTTCGGCCAACTGCGCTTCACCATCGGCAGCCTGAACGCGGGCGCAGGCCGCTATATGGCCGTCCTGGAAGGGCTGGCGCTGCAAGAGGGCGGCGATGTTGATACGCTGCTGATTCGTCCTGGCCCGCTGGCGGCAAAGACCCCGATCACGGTGTATGTGGTGGGGGATGGGCGGCTGGATGTCAGCCTTGAAGTGTATGACAAAAATAATGCGCTCGTAGCCAAATGTGATGATGCCGGACGCGATGCCTGCGCCAACGTAAAGCCCTTCGTCGGGGCCGGGGGAACATTTGTAGACGGGGAGATGCCCACGATTGGCGGGGATCGCTTTGATGCCGGGGTGCAGCTTCCGCTGGGCGTCACCGATCCGCTCCAGGTGCAGATCAGCGGCGGCGGCACAGGCACACAGGGGCGTTATACCGTGTTCATCATTGGCGGCCTGCCGCAAAACAAATGATCCCTCATCCAGGGCGACTCGCGTCATGAGGCTCACGCGCTATAATGAGGGCGATATCGGCTCAAGATTGGGAAGGACGACTGCATGGGGGTAAAACGTATTGTGGCGTGTGTGCTGCTGATCACATTGGCAGGCTGCTATCGGCAGTCTGAGGACAGCTTTGCCCCCAGCGGTGCAGGCGACCAACCCCAGACGACACCGCTGCCCCCAACCGCCGATATCCCACCGATTTTACAGCCCACGCTGGACTCGACGCCGCTCGCGCCCGCTGGTGAGACGCCGACGATTGCCATCCTTGTGCCGACTGACAGCGCTCCACTGGGCAATGCCACCGCAACGATTGTGATTTTTGAGCCGCCCACCAAAGCCGCGCCGACAGACGACAGCCTGTTCAACACGCTGCCAACCGCCACTGTGCCCGTCCTCATCACGCCTGTCATGGGCAATCCGGCTCAGGTGACGATGGCCGTGCCGACCACTACCAGCGCCACGCCTGTGACGATGTTCGTCAACACGCCGAGCGGCTCCGAGCTGGCCCCGACGCCGACGGATCTACCGACGGATATAGCGGGTGAGTGCGATTACACGATTGTGGCGGGCGATACGCTGTTCCGTATCTCGCTGCGGAATGATCTGCCGCTGCAAGACCTACTCATCGCCAATGACCTGATCGAATCAAGCATCATTCAGCCCGGCCAGATCATCAAAATCCCCAACTGCGTCCCGCAAGGCAGCCCGACGAGCAGCGTCAGCGCCACAGGCACAGCCGCACTGGATGTCTTCCTGCCCACGCCAACAGGTATCACCACGACGGGCGGCACACCGGGCGCATCGGGCAGCACCAGCGGCGAGAAATACAAGGTCAAGCCGGGTGACTCGCTGTCGGTGATCGCGGCCAACTTTGGCGTGACAGTGCAGGCGATTGTCGATGCCAACAAGCTCACCAACCCGAACCGTCTCTCCATCGGCCAGGAATTGATCATTCCGAAATAAGCACGTTTTTAGGGTTGTATGGGTGTCTTTTACCCCTCTCCCACAAGGGGCGAGGGGTTTTTTGCACCCTACTCCGCCCCTACACGGTATTTGTAGGGGCGACCTGTTTGATGATGACCAATTAAGGCTTTTCCTCTTCCCCATTCGACGACAGCGATGATCTCGCGCTGTTGTCTATCAAAATGCACAGTAACATCATCCGTTACTCTTATTTTAGGAAATAAGCTTTCTAAATTATACGAAATATTTACGACTATTTCTAGAAATGCGTTTAGAATAACATAGAGAAGTTGAGGGATATTCTAAAGGGAAAATCGATATGCCTGTCCGCGTGGGATGGTACATCAGAGACTATATTTTTATCATTCAAGCAGAGGGAACAGCAACAGATCAAGAGTATATCGAACTTGGCAACAGTCCGATTATTATTGGCGCAATGAATCACAGTCGTGCGCCTCTGATTCACTATTTTTTTGAGATTCTTGATCCTAAAACCACACTTCCGAGTATCCGCGTCAGAGGCCAGATACAGATTGAGAAACATCCCAAAGATGGCTGGTCGATGCTGATCGGCTTCAAGCACAATATTGTGTGGCGTATGACCGCAACAATTATTGCTCAAGTCTCTAGAAGTCGATTTGTACTTGTTGACAACCGCGAGGCCGCGTTCGATTTTCTAAGACGGATTGATGCGACCTTACCCACTCAGCCTGACGCCAGCATTGAATGGATTTATGAATTGAATTGGAATGCTTCCAATCGTGTTTTAACGGCGTGACCTGACGAAAAACGCTGAAGACTCGGATGTTGTTGTCACCCTTCAACCCGATGCAGCACCTTGATCGCTGCCTGCAAGGATGCAAAGTTGTTTGACAGGGGCAAAATCTCGCAAATAATACAAATCGCCTCGAAAATACTCTCAGTGTCATTTAAAATGATGACATAATATAAGGGGGATAGAACAATGCCTGCACGGATTAGCTGGTATCTCAAGGATTATATTTTCCTCGTCCAGGGGAAAGGCGCGATCACGGATGAGGAATATCTCGCATTTTCCGGCAGCCCACTTATGGCGGAGGCAATGGACAGGAGTCCCGCTCAACTTGTCCACTATTTTTTCGAGGTGGTCGATCCAAATACCACCCTCCCCAGTCTGCGCGTTATCGGCAAAACCCAGCAATATTCGCACGAAAAAGATGGCTGGGCGATCATCGTCAATTTCAAGCTGAACCCATTCTGGCGTATGACGGCTGCGCTCCTGGCGCAAGCCTCGCGCTCTCGCAGTCGTTTTGTCGATAACTACGAGCAGGGTCTCAGGCTCTTAAGACGCATCGATCCGGCTCTTCCCCAGCACGCAGAGCCTCAAATTTTATGGTTGTTTGATATCAATTGGGAATCGTCCGCGCCAGACCCTGTGATGACTCACAGCGAGAGCAGGCTGGTCAGCTCTGGATCGTCTCAACCACTCTGACGGTGGCCTGCAAATATTCAAAGTTGTTGCGGGCTGGCAAAATCTCGCACACCGACACGACCTGACATTTGATCGTGCCAATCTGCACGACATCGCCGACCTGCGGGGCGGCCTCTTCATTCTTGATGCCGCCCGCATAACGTCCGGTTTCTTCCACATAGCTCACTTTGTACATGGCGCATCCCTTTACTGTTCGGCAATCGTGGTATCGTGATGGCGGAGTTTGAAGGAGAGGTCCTGGGCGATATGGCGCATCAGACGATAGCCGAGCGCGGTGTCTTCTTCGCATAAATCGTTCAACGCCTGGGCCTGGATGCTGTAGATGGTCGTGCCGTCTTCGGCGGCGATGGCGCTGGCCGAACGGGTGCCGGCATCCACGAGGCCCATCTCGCCAATAATTTGTCCCACGCCAAGATAGACTTCGGGTTGTAGGAGACCCTGCTTATGTACGGCGATTTCGACCTGACCGGAGGCAATGATATACAGGATATCAGCGGGATCGCCCTGCTGAAAAATCGATTCTCGCCGCGACCAGACACGGCTCTGGCACAGGTCACTCAAGCGCTCTAACTGCGCCTGGGTGAGGTCCTGGAACAGTTCAACCTGTTTCAGCGTTTTCATTAAGAGGGGCATTCGCATCTCCATCGTTCGTTCCAGCGATTTTCTTACTATGATCATACAACGTTTTTATTGTTTCAGGCTAAAATTGCTCTAAGCGGTCATGCCTATGCAAGCCGCCGTCATTCCATATATTCACCCCACTCCCCATACGTCATTGATGGGCGTTTGCAACTGAGGAGATAGGGCGGGACACAAACTTATGAGTGAAGAACTCGAACGAATCATTTCAAAATTGATGAACGGCGACAAAACAGGCCCGCTGTCAGGCACACGCCGCGATGATGACGAGGTGCGCGTCGATGTCCCTGACCTGCTGCCGATCCTTCCCCTGCGCGGACTCGTTGTCTATCCCCACACTGCGATCCCGCTGACTGTCGGGCAACCGCGCAGCATTCGTCTGATCGACGATGTGGCCGAAGGCGAACGCCTTGTCGGGCTGTTCACCTCCTACGATCCTGAGATGGAGCAGCCCGGCCCGGATGATATTCACCGCGTTGGCACATTGGCGATCATTCACCGCCTGTTCCGCGCCCCGGACAATACTATTCGCCTGTTGGTGCAGGGCGTCGGACGTATTCGCATTGAGAGCATCAGCGAAAACACGCCGTATTTGAAGGCGAAGGTCGAGCGGTTTGATGAGGTCATCGAGGACACGCTCGAAGTCGAAGCGCTGGTGCGGAATGTGACCGATCAATTCCGCGCCTGGGCCGATCTCATGCCGAGCATCCAGACCGAACTCGTCTCGTCCGCGCTGGCGGCCCAGACACCGCTGCAACTCGTCTACTCGATTGCGACCTACATCCGCATTGATCTGGAGAAGGCGCAGCGCCTGCTGGAGATGGACAGCACCCTGAGCAAACTGCGCTTCCTGCTGGAACTGCTCAACAAAGAAATTGAAGTCCTGGAATTGGGACGCAAAATCCAGACCGAGGCCCAATCTGAGATGGAGAAGGGCCAGCGCGAATACTTCCTGCGCGAACAGATGAAGGCGATTCAGCGCGAATTGGCCGAGGGTGATGAGCAGTCGGTGGATGTCGAGGAATTCCGCAAGAAGCTGGAATTCGGCGGATTGACGGATGAAGCCAAAAAAGAAGGCGAACGTGAATTAGATCGTCTGGCCCGCCTCTCGGTGGCCTCAGCGGAATACGGCGTCATCCGCACCTATCTCGATTGGCTCACGGCCATGCCCTGGAACAAGCGCACCGATGATGACCTCGATATTGCCCATGCCCGCCAGATTTTGAATGAAGATCATTACGGCCTGGAAGACATCAAAGAGCGCATCCTCGAATTTCTGGCGGTGCGTAAGATGCGGGCTGACCGCGCCGAAGAGCTGCAAGAGATGTATGCCGATAAAGTCCGCCGTGAGCGCACAGGCGCGATTCTGTGCTTCTTCGGCCCGCCCGGCGTCGGCAAGACCTCGCTTGGCGCATCGATTGCGCGGGCGATGGGCCGTAAATTCGTGCGGATTTCGCTCGGTGGCGTGCGCGATGAATCTGAGATTCGCGGTTTCCGACGCACGTATATCGGCGCGATGCCGGGCCGCATCGTGCAAGCGCTGCGCCGCATTGAGTCGCGCAACCCGCTGATTATGCTGGATGAAGTCGATAAATTAGGCCGTGATTTTCGCGGTGATCCGTCGTCGGCGCTGCTGGAACTGCTCGACCCGGAACAAAATGCCGAATTCCGCGATACCTATCTCGATGTCGCCTTCGATCTGTCGGAAGTGTTGTTCATCACAACCGCCAACTCGCTCGAAACCATCCCCGGCCCGCTGCGGGATCGCATGGAGATCATCCAGTTGAGCGGCTATACCGAACGTGAGAAGCTGGCGATTGGGCAGCAGTATCTTGTGCCGCGCCAGATTCGGGAGAACGGCCTGCGTAAGAGCGAGATCGAATTCACTGATGGGGCGCTGCTTGCTCTAATCCGCGATTACACGCGGGAGGCGGGCGTGCGCAACCTGGAACGTGAAATCGGCAGTCTGGCCCGCAAAGTCGTGACGCGCATCGCGGAAGGCAAAGAACTCAAAGTCGCTCTGGATAACAAGATGGTGACGGAACTGTTGGGCAAGCCGCGCTATGGCTACCGCACCGAAATGCGGGATCGCACGAGTGATCCGGGTGTGGCAACGGGCCTCGCCTGGACGCCTGTCGGCGGTGAAGTGCTGTTCATCGAGGCCACGACCATGCCCGGCAGCAAGGGCTTCCAGTATACCGGGCAGTTGGGCGAAGTCATGCAGGAGAGCGCCCGCATCGCCTACAGCTACATCCGCTCCAAAGCGACGGAACTCAAAATCCCGCTCGATTACTTCAATCAGCACGATATTCATCTGCATGTCCCCGCAGGCGCAACGCCCAAAGATGGCCCCTCGGCAGGCGTGACGATGGCAGTAGCGCTGGCGTCCCTGCTCTTGCAGCGGCCCACGCGCAGCACTGTCGCCATGACGGGCGAACTGACGCTCAATGGACAGGTGCTGCCCGTCGGTGGCATCAAAGATAAGGTGCTGGCGGCGCACCGCCTGGGTGTGACGACGGTGATTCTGCCGAGCAAGAACGATATGGATCTCGACGATCTGCCCGATGAAGTCCGCAGCACGCTCCAGTTCAAACTCATCGATCATGTCGATCAGGCGCTTGAAATTGCGCTTGAAGCCGAGCCTGCTGGACAAGAAAGCGCAAACGCACTAGACTTGACAGAGACACCGAAGGCAGCAGCCCCTCGTGCTTCCCGCCGCCGCACGAAAACGCCCTCGGATGGGCCACAGCCGTAACACGCAACCCTATCTGAACGATGTAAACGCAGGGCTTGAGACCCTCAAGCCCCGGCGTGACCTATCTTTTAGATGAGTGAAAGGAAAATCATTCTGGCTAAAGTGATGATCGTGGACGATGATCGTACCATGACCTCGTTAATGCAGACCCTGCTCGAACTTGACGGACATGATGTCGTGGTTGTCAACCGGGGGAACGATGTGATCTCCAGGGCTGAACAGACCCGCCCCGATATTATTATTATGGATTATCACCTCGCGGATACACACGGGGTGGATGTTTTGCGCGACATTCGCGCTCACAGCACGCTGTCGACGACTCCTGTCATCATTGCCTCCGGCATGGATGTCAGTATAGAAGTCATGGCGGCGGGCGCAAATGAATTTTTGACCAAACCGTTTGAACCGGATGATCTTCCGATCCTCTTTAAACGTCTTATCGCCGGGTAATCTTCCTTGTCGACACTTCCTGTAACCAAAAAAGCAACCCGACTTCAGTGGTATCGGGCTGATTTACATCTGCATACGCCTGCTAGTCTGGATTATCACGACCCCCACGCCTCGTATCTGGATATTTTGCGCCGCGCAGAATACCGAGGTCTCGATATTATCGCCTTGACCGATCACAACACGGTCTCAGGCTATGCGGCGATGATGCGCGAAATTGATCAACTGCACTTCTTAGAGCAAACAGGCCGCCTCCTGCCGGAGGAACTGCGCCGCCTCAATGAGTACCGCCGCCTGCTGGATAAAATTCTCGTTTTGCCGGGCTTCGAATTTACCGCCACCTTCGGCTTTCATGTGCTGGGGATTTTTTCGCCGCACATGCCCGTTCGCTCGATTGAGCATCTCCTGCTCACGCTGAACGTGCCTGCGCCCGTGTTGGAACAGGGCGATCCGGCAGCGGGGTCTACCGAGGATGTGCTGGAAGCCTACCGCCTGATTGACGAGGCGGGCGGCCTGTCGGTTGCGGCCCACATCAATTCGACGCACGGCGTCATGATGCGCGGCCTCAATTTTGGCGGGCAAACGCGCATGGCCTACACGCAGGATCGCCATTTGCATGCGCTGGAATTGACCGATTTGAATCGGCGCGGACGTGAATCGACGCAGCGATTTTTCAACGGCACGCGCCCGGAATATCCGCGCCGTATGCACTGCATTCAAGGGTCGGACGCTCACAGCCTCGATACGTTTAGCGAAGGCAAAAACATTCGCTTTGGCATCGGCGAACGGGTGACGGAGATGATGCTGCGTGCGCCCACGTTTGAAGCGCTGCATGAGACGCTCACCGGGACTGATTTTTCGCGCACACGGCCCTATACGCCGGATAAGCAGCCGTATGATTATGTGCTGGCAGCGCGCGAAGAGGGGCCAAGCCTTGTGCAGTCCTTCTACGAAGCGCTGGATCGCAAAGGCGACATGCTGTATGCCATCGTCGCCGATGTGTGCGCGTTTGCCAATGGTAACGGCGGCACGATCTATCTGGGGTTGAGTGCCAACAAAGAGCAGCGGCCCCTGGGTGTCCAGCAGCCGCATGATATTGTGCGGCTGCTGCAAGATGAGATCGGCCACAGCATCACACCGCTGATTGATATTGATGTCGATATCCATGATTTGCAGGGCAAAATCATCCTGCGTATCCTCGTGCCGGAGGGCGATCAACGCCCCTATGCTGTGCGCGATAATCGTATCTATGTGCGGATCGAATCCGAAACCAGCGTGGCGGTGCGCGATGAAATTGTGACGCTCGTCATCCAGAGTTTGCGGCGGGCGGGCGTGACTGTGCCAGAGCTTCCGACCTCCGTCCTCATGCTGGAGGAGCCGTCATTCTCCGCGCCCAATGATCCTAATGAGGTGAGCGATGGCATTGTCGATCCGCCGCGTGCGGGCGTGGAAATTATGCGCGTCGAGGATCGCGGCGATACGCGCTTCTATACTATGCACGATCTTCGCAATGGCAGCATCGTCAGCAATGTGACCGAGTCATCGGCGCGGCGGCTGTGGCACTATGCCATCAAGCAGTATGAGAGTAATCCGCCGCGCAGTGAGAAAATCTACTGGATCGGGCTGATTGGCCTGTGGCGGCGTTATGAGAAAAATGGCGTCGTGCGCTATGATCTGGCGCAGCGCATGGTCGATCAATCGATGCGGGTGTACTACGGCGTCAGCGAGAGTGGGATGCATGGCCGCTGGCTGGAATTCCTGGCCCCGGAAGAAGGCGTGGGCGAACGGCCTTAGACCCCCTCACCCATTCCATCGTAGGGGTGCAGCACGCTGCGCCCTTGAGAAGGGCATCCGGCATAAGTGGGCGCAGCACGCTGCGCCCCTACAAAAACATCCCTTTGAGGCGATCTCTTGCCCTGAACGATGATTGACATAGGCTTCTTAAAAAATCTACCTATCATATCAACAAGAGGGTGGCCCGTGTGGTCGCCTGTTTCTATTTCATGAGGAGAAATTTTGTGCCGACCATTACCATTGAAAAAGGCCCGCAGATAGATGTGCCAGAGGACAAACGTCTGATTCTGGCCCTGGAAGATGCCGGGGTCGATATTCTGCATCGCTGCGGCGGCATGGCCCGCTGTACCACCTGCCGCGTGATCTTTCAGGCGGGAGAGCCGACGGCCATGACCGAGGCGGAGAAAGTCAAACTCGTTGAAGGCGGCAACCTGGGGCGCTTCCGTCTGAGCTGCCAGATCATGTGCGATCATAATATGAGCGTACAGCCGCTTTTGTCGAAGAAAGGGGAGGGCTTGGATGATGCCGGGCCGCGCCCGAATGACCATCTCACTCCCGATCCGGTGTGGACGACCAGCGCCTAATTTTTGCTGAGGGGCAGAATATTCTGCCCCTCAGCCCGTCACAATATATTCAACCTGTCATGTAAATATATAAATACCTATAAA
>DAOTUR010000701.1:0-11516 GCA_034436915.1 Anaerolineae bacterium | reverse complement strand
ACGCCGGAGGCTTGGCTTACGCCAAGACTTCCACCGACTGAGACAGTATGAGATGATGCCCCATCTCATAGACGCGTCTATCAGAAAAAGTGGTTTGTGCTCCTACGCCTTATATCCCCCTGCCTGAAGGCAGGGGCTTTACGGCGCTTTTTCGGTAAATGTGCAATGATCGCGTGGTTATCAATTTTCTGTCTCACGCAATGGGTTCGCAGCAGGTCAAAGCGTTTTTGTAGGGGCGACCCATGGGTCGCCCCTACGCCAATCCCACCTCAAATTTAAACAGGATCGACACAACCACGTTATGGTGTACGCTGCGCCCCACACAACCTAGCTGCACGTCACTTTGGTCGGCGGCGTGGAAATCTTTTGCACGCGGGCGAATTCGGCTAGATACTGCGCCGCCAGATCCGCGTCTTTGATGATGACGAGATTCTCATCATTGCTCTGGACAGCATTGTTCGAGAAATTGAATGATCCGGCGATCACAATCTGGCTGTCAATGATGAGTACCTTGTGATGCATGATGCCGCCGTAGTTGTCCTGACGCACATCCAGCCCCGCACAGAACAGCGGCTTCAACTCGCTGAAATCTGTGGTGCTGCCTGTCCGCTCAAACACGCCCTGCACATTCACGCCTGTCTGGGCTGCCGCAAGGAGCGCTTGGCCCATCGAATCTTCCGTGAACGAAAAGGCCATAAAGCGGATCGTCTTCTTTGCACCCTTGATGTAACTGTTGATCTTGCCGATCACATCGTCTTGAGCCGCGAAGTAAATCTCCATCGGGATGTTGCCGGGAGCCATGAAGGGCGTCGTCTTATTGGCGGTCTTCTTCGGCCCAAACAGCTTTTTGGTATACATCTCATCAAATTCGGCCTGATAGAACTTCACGGCCTGCGGCACACCGCGAAACACGAGAAGATTGTTATAGTTGCGATACACGCCGTTCATCGTCCAATTCGTTGAACCGGTGAGGATAATGCTGCTGTCGACGATCATAAATTTGTTGTGCATCAGGGCGCTGCGATTGTCGTATGTGACCTTCACGCCTGCGGCTTCCATCTCTGCCATTGTGCTGTCGTCATCTTCAATCGTATGCTCGTTATCCGCCACGATCCGCACGACCACGCCGCGCTTGATGGCATTCAGGGCCGCCGCTGTCATAACCTCGTTATTCCACTCAAAGGCGGCAATATCGAGCGTGTTCTTGGCTTTGTCGATGATACCTGCAACGACAGTATCTGTCCCGCCGACAAACTGCTTACGATCTGTCGTATCCAGCGGGGCGGTGAAATACACCTCCCAGAAGCCCTTCTTCGCACCAAAGCCCTTCGGGATATTGCTAACGATCTCAACTTTGCCCGTGCTTGTTGTTGGAGCGCTTGTCACCGAAACGACGGTGGCGACGCCTGTGCGCGGCGTGGGGCTGGCAACGCTGGCAATCGCTGTGGCCGAAGGCGTATTGCCGCCGCCCGTGAAAATTGAGAGGGCGGCCCCGGCCAGCACAACAATGAGTGCGATCAGGCCGCCGATGGTGTTTAAAATGCTGTTACCTTTGGATGATGTGCTCTTGGTGGTCTGTAATTTTGCCATTGTGAATGTCTTTTCCCCTCATCTGTAGGTGAATAGGCGTTAGTCTGGTTTTTTAGGGTCGTCTTTTGCAATAGGGTGATCGGACGGCGCGTGCGTCCCCGTGATCTGGTCGCGCAGTGTCTTTAAGGCATCATTTGCCTCTGGCGATTGCAGCGCCTGCTTAAGATGATTTTCGACAGATTGGCGCAGCGCGTCAAGCGGTGACAACGCTTTGTGCGTGGCCTCGACTGCCTGCTCATGTATCGCCTTATCCTGTGTTGCATGAGGCGGTGCGGTCTCGACATGCGTATTTTGCGCGGCGTCCTCTTTCAGGCTGCTCTGAGGATTTTGCGGCGCAGGCTCAGGCGTGTGAGGAACCGATGCGCTGCTCGGATCAATCGCCGCAAGCAACGCCCGCAGCGTTTCCGCCATATCCTTCGCATCGGGCGGCAGCTTATCGAGCAGTTCTTCCGATGTAAACGTCTTGAATCTCAGATTGGGCAACCACTGGACGACCTTTGCCATATAACCGAGCTGTTCCTCCCGATTATCATACTGGCGCTGGCCGACAAAACGGTTGATATTCTTGATCAACTGGCGTAAGAAACGGGCCTGCTGCTCCAGACCTTTCTCGTCTTCCACTTCTCCCGCGAGGCGGACGATATGCTTTTCACCCCATTCTAGCAGGACAGTGGCTTCATCATCATTAATGTCTTCGCGCAAAGACTCCGACTCATACAGGCGTTCGCGTTCACGCTGAATCTCAGTCTGGTCGACCATTCGCATCCTCCCTGATGATGTGGCGCGGCGCTGTGATAGCCCAGGGGCCAGCCGCGGCAGCACACCACCAGTATAACTGAGTTGGGAAGATGTAGCGTGGGATGGCGATCCCAACCAGATGAATCGCATAGGTATAGAGGAGGAAGCCCATCACAATCGGGGTGACTGCCGCCCGCCGCCGCGCCGCCCACAGCCCCATCAAGCCAAAGATGATGCCGCCATAGTGCGCTAGATACAGCAGCAGCTTGAGGCCGAAATTATCGCCGCGAATCAGCCGCTCAAACCCCTCGACAGATTGGCCCTGCTGCGTCCAGTTCTGCACCAGCGCCCGCAAACTTTCGCCGCCAAGATCGGCTGTCGGATAAGGCGTCAGCACCGCCTCCAGCCACTCACGAGCGCGGACGGCAAGGACGCCTACCGGATTGGCTTTGACCGCCTCCGAGACCTGCTGCGTATAGACCTCGGTTGAGGCCCCTTTCGAGCAGTTGCTCACGCAGTTGGGTTGCAGCGCGGCATCCATCGCCTGCGGGGAGGTATCGGTGGTGACGACGCCGCGCCAGACCGCTGGCATAAACTGCGTGCTGGCGACGACAAAGCGGCCATAATTCACCCACAGGAACGCCGTCCAGGTGAGCGTCATAAGGATATAGGCGACGAGCAAAATGATCGCCAAACCAATCGCCCGCCCGCGTGATCGACGCCAGCCATACCACACCAGATGCAGCGCAAACAACAGCGGAAACACGATGAAGACACCCCGCGTCAGCACGGCAGCCCCGCAGATGAGGCCCACCAGCAGCGCCGATGACAGCAGCCCACGCAGCGGGCGGCCAGCCAGTCCCAGCCCACTGATCTGCTCGACATAAATCCAGGTTGCGCCGCCGACGAGAAACAGAAACAGATTTTCCGTCAGAATATAGCTTGAGACGAGCACAAAGGAGGGGTGCAGCGCCATCGCAAACGCCGCCAGCAGGCCCGCACGGGTGCTGTGCGTCATCTGGCGCGTGATGCCATAGGCGAAGATGCATAGGCCCGCGCCCATCATGGCCTGTGCCACCCAGATCAGGCGCACAGCGGTGGCGTCGTCAAAGAGTTTTTGCGGCGCACCGATCAAAATCAGGTAGGCCACCGCGCCGGGCTGCGTCTCCACATCAAACGAGATGCCGCGTGCCAGCCCATGCGATTGGCCGCTGACGAAGCCGTAGCCATTGGCGAGATACCACGCTTCATCGCCGCCCCCACCGCGATACACGGCCAGCGCATCGTGCGGCAGCGCCACCGCCAGCCGAATCACCAGCGCCATCAGGACGATGAGATACAGCACAAAGCGTGTTTCATTGGTGTCCTGCTGCGCGGGGATCGACGAATACGAGATATCGGCATAAGTGTCTCTGGCATCAAGCGTCATGGGGCCTCAAATGTGAACTGATAGAAATATTTGTTTTCACCCGGTATCTGCGCCACGATTTCAAAGCGTGGATCATCAACGCGCTTTTGCACCAGCACCGCATCGAGCGCAGGCCGTTCGGTGGGCGTCAGGCCGTAATCGATGCGGTAGCGCCGCGCCACCGCCAGGACAGCCTCGCGATCATCACGCGGCGTCATGACCGAGCGAATACCGTAGAAATCGAGGATGAAGGGATCGGTAGACATCAGCCGTATCTCACCATCGCCATTCCTGTCGGGCAGCGTTTTTGCCAGCGCCACAATCTTCTCGGTATACACCAGATATTGATTTACGAACGCCTGATCCAGCCGCACCGCATCCCAGGCGAACAGCGCCAGCAGCCCCACGCACAGCAGCATGGCTCCCTGGCGAATCCGCACGTTGGCGATGGCCTCCTCTAAAGCATACCCCGCCAACGGCAGAAGCAAAGGCATCAGCGACAAAAAGGCTTTTTTGAAGCTCCCCCCCTGGCTCTTCATGGGAACGAGAATCGGATAGAAGATCAGGAAGCCGATGACGAACAGCAGCGTCGGGGCCAGACTGAGCAAACGCTCTTTGTCGCGCCGCATGACCAGCAGCCCCAGGCCGCCCCACACCGCGACAGGCAGAAAGATATCGAAGGTCGTGATCATCAGCTTGAGGCTGGCGAGGAGTTCAAAGGCGCGTTTTGCCACAAGCTGCGGAATCGTCTGGCTGGCGAGCAGGGTTTGCAGCGTAAAGTCGTCATCGTAAGCAAAATGCTCATCATGATGTGTAAGGAAGAACATACGGCTGAGGTGCGGCGTCGTCGGTGTACCAAACAGCATTTGATTGCGAATCAGCCAGGGCGCAGCGACGAGCAAGCCCACGATGATCGCTCCCCCCATGCCCACGAGCAGGCGGCGCGTGATCTGGCCTTTTTGCCACACGCGATAGGCCAGTGCTGTACCGATCATGACCGGGAACCACATGGCCGAATCGCTGCGAATGAGATAGGCCAGCCCTGCCAGCACTCCGGCAACGAGCAGCGGCCATATGCGCTGCTTGCGAACGGCGTGCGTCAGCAGCAGCGTCGCGCCCACGAGCAGCCATGTGTTGGGCAGCGTGGTATCCGTCCGCAGCGAATTGAGCACGAATTCCGGCAAGAAGCCCGCACAGGCCGCCACAAACAACGACGAGGACTCATTGCATCCAAACTGCCGCGCCGCCGCATACGCCAGCAGCGGCATGAGCGCCCCCATCAGCACATACGGCAGCAGGGCCACCATCACGCTCTGCCCACCGATTTTGAAGGCGGCGGCGATGATGATGCTGTTGAGCGGCTGCCAGTAATCCGCCGGATGCACAATATCAGCCGGGGGATTGTTGTACTCCCAGACAAAATCCAGCGTGAAGCCGCGCCCCTCATCCAGCGATTGGCCCAGGCTGTAATAGTAGTTCGGGTCGGCAATGCCCGGATAACGCACCTGCGACAAAAACAGCAGGCGAAGCAGCAGCGACGCGACGACGAGGGCAAGCAGCATCCAATGGGTTCGGCGCATAGACCCGCATTCACAGACAGGCGGTCAAAAGATGGTTCATCCTAGCATTGGCAGCAGGAATGTGTAGGGGCGATCCGCCAGATCATTTTATTGAGTGCGGTTGGTCGGGGAGTTGTATGCCATTTTGAGTCGCGTTATGATTAACAATAGACACGATACGGAGACTCTCATGACTGATTCTGCATCCTCTCGCCAACAAATCGAAGCCCTTGTGACCAAATTTAAGCAGGGATATGACACCTACCTCAAGGCTGATTATGGCGAGATGAATGTACGGACAGAATTCATTGATCCTTTCTTTGAAGCCCTCGGTTGGTCAATGTCAGACAGCCGTGAAGTCTACCGTGAGGCCCGTCAAAAAGTTGAAAAGAGAGCACACGACGCGGTTAAATCAGGGCGACCTGACTACGAGTTTCTGCCAAACACGTCGGTTCGCTTTTATGTAGAAGCTAAAAAACCGTCTGTCAATTTACGGGAGGATAATCGTCCAGCCTATCAAATTCGCAGCTATGGCTGGTCGGCAGATATGCCTGTGTGCGTGCTGACAGATTTTGAAGAACTGGTAATTTACAATACTCGGTTGCGCCCGAATGAGACGGACAAAGCCGACTACGCGCTCTTACGCCGTTATCCCTACACCGATTATGCTGCCAATTGGCAAGAGATCACTGATCTTTTGAGCAAGACGGCTGTTCAGCAGGGGTCGCTCATCCATCTGCTTGAAGCCGCCAAAATTGCGGGTTCGGTGCGCGTCGATGACGCCTTTTTGCAGGATATGGAGTTGTGGCGACAGTATCTTGCCAAAGACCTGTATTTACACAATCCCACCCTCAACAAGCGTCAGTTGAATCTGATGGTACAGCTTCTTCTGGATCGTCTGATCTTCTTACGGATGTGCGAAGATCGCGGCATTGAGCGATTCGGCCAACTGGCGGATGCCAATACCAGCCAGAATATTTACGCTCAACTTCTTCTTCTGTTTCGTCAGGCTGACAATCGTTATAACAGCGGCCTCTTCCACTTTCGTGAAGAAAAGGGCCGTTCCAGTGAACCTGACGATCTATCGTTAAATTTAATTCTGCCGAATGACACTCTCAAGCCGATTCTGGAAACGCTTTACTTCCCACGCAGCCCCTATAAATTCGATGTCATGCCAACAGAAATCCTCGGTCAAGCCTATGAGCGCTTTCTGGGCAAGGTCATCGAAATTCAAGGCACGACCATCACGATTGAAGAAAAGCCCGATGTACGAAAAGCGGGTGGCGTCTATTACACCCCATCCTATATCGTCGATGCGATTGTCGAGAAAACTGTCGGTCATTGGTTGAAAGACAAATCTTTGGCCCAGGCTGATGCTCTGCGTATCATTGATCCCGCCTGTGGCAGTGGTTCATTCCTGATTGGGGCGTATCAATATCTGCTGACATGGTATGCTGATCAATATCGTCAAAATGAGCAACATGCCCTCAACAACGGTGATCTGCGCTTCGATGTCCTACAAAAGACAGCCCTGACGGTGGCCGCCAAAAAACGCATCTTGACCCAGCATCTCTATGGTGTTGATCTTGATCAGCAGGCCGTTGAAGTGACCAAGCTGTCACTGGTGCTTAAACTGCTGGAAGGCGAAACGGATCAGACCACCAGCGCCCCCAAGCAGATGACGCTGCAACTTGCGCGTATTCTGCCTGATCTTGATTTAAATGTTCAATGGGGCAACAGCTTGATTGGCATTGATTTTTACCGCGACAAGATGATCGCTATGTTTGAAGCGGAAGACCTCTACCGCGTTAAGGTCTTTGATTGGGGACAGGCATTTAACCCAATTATGGAGCGTGGCGGCTTCGATATTGTGATTGGCAATCCCCCCTATATTCGCCTGCAAACGCTCAAAGAGACCGCGCCTGATACGCTGCCTTACCTGAAAACACACTACAAAACGACAGCACGCGGGAATTATGATCTGTATATCCCGTTTGTAGAGAAGGGCTTACAGCTTTTGAATGCGACAGGCCGCCTCGGATATATCCTGCCCCACAAGTTCTTCAATGCCAAGTATGGCGAACCGTTACGCGGACTGGTCGCTCAGGGCAAACATCTCGCGGATGTGGTGCATTTTGGCGATATCCAGATTTTTAAAGGCGCGACAACGTATACCTGTTTGCTCTTTCTCGATAAAGCGGCCCGCGAGACATTTCAATTTCAGAGAGTAACAGATTTAACGGTATGGCAGAACGATAATCTGGATATAGTGAATGCATCGGCCGTTATTGCAACAGAGGCCGCTACGAAGAAAGAATGGGATTTTGTCGCTGGTTCAACGGCAGATGTTATATCAAGGCTAAAAACATTTCCGATTAAGTTGGCAAATATTGCCAAACCTTTTGTCGGACTCCAGACAAGCGCAGATCCTGTATTTTTGTTTGAAAAATATAGAAACGATACAGGCAACACTATTGAGGTTTTCTCCAAAGCATTAAAACAATGGGTTACATTGGAAAAAGACTTGCTAAAACGAGTCATTAGGAGTGGGAAAATAGCACCTTATAGAGCTGAAATGTCTGCATATGTGCTGTTTCCCTATTACCTGGCTTCAAAAGCTACTTTAATCAATGCCGCCGATATGGAGCAGAAATACCCTTTGAGTTGGCAGTATTTGCAAGCTAATCAAGAACTTTTGTCAAAACGTGAGCATGGCAAATTCGCTAAAACAGGATGGTATCAGCTTTATCCCAAGAATCTTAACCTTTGGGAAAAAGATAAAATTTTAATGCCTTACATGGTTACTAGACTATCCGCCTATCTCGATACTCAAAATCATTACTTTGTAAATGTAACTACAGGTGGCTTTGGATTAAGATTTGATCCTAGTCAAGGTAGCCTCGCTTACTTTACGGGTCTTTTAAATTCTAAACTTCTCAGTTTTTATTTCAAATCAATGCACTCAAACTTTCGTAGTGGCTATTTTGGGGCGAACAAACAATTTCTAGATCGTCTCCCCATCCATCCTATTGATTTCACCAATCCCGCCGAAAAAGCTGCCCATGATCGTATTGTGGCTCATGTCGAGACTCTGCTGAAACTCATGCCGCAGCAGGATGGTCTATCCCGTGAGGCCCTGCGCATCATCAAAGCCCAGATCAGCACCGCCGAGACTGCCATTGATCATGAGGTGTATGCATTGTATGGCATCACCAAAAGCGAACGAGCCATCATCGAAGCCACAGAGGGGGCGTAACAGCTCACCAATCGCCCGGTGCAAACGCCCCCATGCGCTGCGGAAATAGCATCTCCAGCAGATGCACCTGCTCCGGCGTCAGCGCCAGCCGCACCGCCAGCATCGTCGGGCGCAGTGAGCCAAACATCACGCGCAAAAAATCCTGATGAGCAATCGCCATGTGCAGCTGCGGGCGCGAACGCAGCCCCACCTGCACCATATCCGACCCGACATCGATCATCAAATCCGACACATCGAAGGACGCATTTGCCAATTGTGCCATGCGCCCCATCTCCGGCAGCGCCGTCTGGATCAGTGCTGCCGCATTGACGAGGCGGGCCATCCAGCCGCTGTGCGGCGCATAGCTGGCGCTCACCGTCACAGGTACGATCAACTCGGCATAGGCGATGAGGGCATCATCGGGTGGCAGCGACCATGTGATCAGGCCCTGCGGCTGCGCCTGCGCCGAGAATTGCAGCAGAGTCCAGGCCGCCTCATAGGTATCGACCACGACTTCGGGCGTGCCATGATCGCTCTCGCTCGGCCACACATAGCCCTCAATCGCATCGTGCGCGTTTGTGATGACCGATGGGCGCACGCGATTCTGCCAGCGCCACAGCCACCATGCGGGAGAGCGCTGGATGGCAATGCGCCGCTGCCAGTAGTGATGATACAAATCGGCCAGCGCGGGCAAATCCTTGAGGCTGGCAGGCCGCAGAGTACGGGGCTGGGGCCCGCGCAGTCCGCGCCCATCGAATTGAAAAAGATAGGTCGGCCACACCGGATTAAAACCGTAGCGGGCATAAAATGTCTGCTGATCCCGCAGCAGCGCCACATGCCGCCGCTGTTCCGCCAGTATGGTGAGCAGGTCGCGCATGATGGCGCTGGCATACCCGCGCTGGCGGACATCCGGGTGCGTCACCACATCCAGGATGCGGGCGGCCTGGAGCGACGTATGCCCATAATACAGTGTGCAGTCTTCGACCCGCCCCACCGCCACAATTCGCCCCTGCACTAGGCCCACGCGCACCGTCTCCAGCGTGAAGCCGGGTTTCTGCGGCAGCGCGACCTGATATTCATGCAGGATTTGCTCGTAGCGGCGCACATCGCCCTGGGCAAGGCCGTGTGCGACGAGCACACAGATCGTGGCCCAATCCTCTAAAAGGGCCGGACGAATGACGAGATTCGACATAAAATCTGACCAATTCTTATCAGACGGAAAGGAATGAGAGTTAGATTAGCATGGAGTCGTGCTATAATAGACTATCTCAGTTTTAAGGAGGATATGTGCTGATCTCTTCCAACAACTCACATCCACAATCGACCAGTGCGGAAATCGAAGCTGAGAGATTTATACAAGCCGCGCTTGATGCCCTGTCGTCACACATCGCCATCCTCGATCAAAAAGGCTGTATTCTGGGCGTCAATGCGTCATGGCGCGAGTATGCTCAGATCAACGGCTTCGAGATGTCGCGTTATGGCGTCGGCACGAGCTATCTCAAGGTCTGCGATGAGGCCACGCTGTATAAATCGACGGACGCGGCGCTGGTTGCGGGTGGCATCCGCGATATTGTTGACGGGCATCTCACCGAGTTTGAGATGGAGTACCCCTGTCACAGTCCTCTTCAGCGGCTGTGGTTTGTCATCCGCGTCAGTCGTTTTGAATGGCAGAATAACATCCGCTTGATTGTCGCACATCAGAATGTGACAGAGCTTAAACAAGCCCAGATTGAGCTGTCCGCCAGCAAGCAGCGGATGGAGAGTGTGCTTGTCAACATCAACAATGGCATTCTCACGCTCAACACCTATGGTCAGATTGAAACTGCTAACCCCGCTGCCGCTCGTATCTTTGATTATGACTTGGATGAGATGACGGGGCTGTTCATCGGCCAACTGCTGGAAGAATTTCATGGCCAGTCTTTGCGCGATTTCAATGATGAGGCCGGCCATGAGCTGACGGGCATCCGCAAAGATGGCTCCGTCTTCCCGCTGTATCTGGCCTTCAGCACGCTGCGCCTTGATGATGCGGTCATGTACACCTGCATCATCAAGGATATCACGCTGCGGAAACAGGCCGAGGCGGATCGCCTTGAGCGCGAAAAACTCATCGTGGCGCTGGAAAAAGAACGTGAACTGCGCGAACTCAAAAATCGCTTCTTGTCCATGATGTCGCATGAACTTCGCACGCCGCTGGCCTCGATCAGCCTGTCGTATGACATGCTGAAAAAGTACGGCGCGGTCTCCACACCGGAAGAAAAAGGCCAGGCGCTCGATAACATCCGTCTCCAGGTCGATTATCTAACGGATATGATGAGCGATGTCATGACCTTGAGCCGCTCTGAGGCCGAAGGCTTACAGGCCATGCTGGAAGACGCGGATATCGTCACCTTCTGCCGCGATATTATCGAAGAATTCCAGTTCAACTATCGCACCCATCAGCTTGAGTTTGAATCGAGAGAGAAGAATCTGCGGGCGGCGGTGGATCGCAAACTGCTGCGACGGGCCATCACCAACCTGCTCATCAATGCGATGAAGTATTCCCCGCATGAGACGCTCGTCCTCCTCGGCCTCGCCCGCGACGACCAGGACGGTTTCGTCATCACAGTCAAGGACTGCGGCATTGGCATCCCCGAAGACGATCAACCGCGCTTGTTTGAGCCGTTTCACCGCGCCCGCAATGTGAACAACATCCCCGGCACAGGTCTGGGGCTGCCCATCACCAAGCAGGCGGTTGAGCTGCACGGCGGCGATATCCGCTTTGAGACCGGATCAATGGGGACGACCTTCATGCTTCATCTCCCGATCAACCACGACTAACACCGCCGAGAGACCGCCTGCTGTGGGTTGTCTCTCGGCATTCCCCGCCATGAGAAGCCGTTTGATAATGGAATTTGTAATCTCAAAACAGGGTCATCATGCTGTTTTTGAGCCATCGTCTTGATCGTAACGCCCTGTTTGGTCTTTTGTAGGGGCACGATGCATCGTG
>DAOTUR010000700.1:0-33089 GCA_034436915.1 Anaerolineae bacterium | reverse complement strand
ACAGTATGAGATGATGCCCCATCTCATAGACGCGTCTATCAGAAAAAGTGGTTTGTGCTCCTACGCCTTATATCCCCATGCCTGAAGGCAGGGGCTTTACGGCGCTTTTTCGGTAAAACAGTAATTGTGAAAATTTTAACAAATAGGAAAGGCGCAAAAACTGCGCCTTATTAACATCTGTTTTGCTTTTCACCCTCACCCCAACTCCCTTCCTCGTCCCTTGTGTGAAAGGAGGCCGTGTGGTGAGGAGTTAGCCTCCAAAACCGCTCTTTATTACATATGCGCCAATTCCACCGCAATGCGGGCGGCAGTCGCGGCGTTGTTGATCAGTAAAGCGCGATTGGCTCGCAGCGAAGCCCCGCCCGTCAGCTCAACGACGCGGCTCAACACATAGGGTGTCAGGGCTTTGCCATGAATGCCATGTGCATCGGCTTCCTGAGTGGCCTGCTCAATTGCGGCCTCTGCAACCTCAGCGCTGAGGGCATCGGCCTCCGGCACAGGCACGGTGATGAGAAGGCCATGTTGGGCCTCAATCATATGGGCCGCATGGATAATCCGAGCCGCCTGCGCTTCCGTCTGAACGCAGGCATCAACAGGCAGGCCGCTGCTGCGCGTGTAAAAGGCTGGCAGGGTGTCCATGCGAAAGCCAATAATCGGCACACCTTGGGTTTCCAGCACCTCAAGCGTGAGCGGCAGATCGAGAATTGACTTTGCTCCGGCGCAGATGACGGCCACCGGGGTGCGTCCAAGTTCGATGAGATCAGCAGAGACATCCCAGGGGTGGCCGCGATGTACGCCGCCAATACCGCCTGTCGCAAAGATCGGAATTCCGGCCCAATGTGCGACGATCATGGTTCCGGCGAC
This sequence comes from Anaerolineae bacterium, assembly GCA_034436915.1. GTDB lineage: Bacteria > Chloroflexota > Anaerolineae > Aggregatilineales > Phototrophicaceae > JALHOR01. The sequence goes on along the minus strand of DAOTUR010000700.1, from coordinate 32,225 downwards.
GGTGGTGGCGGCGTCTTCCCCCAGGCCAATGGCGATGGGCAGATCGCGGCGGCTGCACTTGCGGACGCTGCCTGCGGGCTTTTGGGCCAGCATATCGACCTGTTCCGTCGTCAGACCCACCCTTACCTGTCCGTTTAAAAGCGCAATTGTGGCAGGGACAGCGCCTGCATCGCGCACGGCCTGTTCCATCGCCAGGGCGGTATCACGATTGGCGGGATATGGCAGGCCGTGTGTAATCAAGGTCGATTCGAGAGCCACAATCGGCTGCCCATGAGCGCGAGCATAAGCGACTTCATCGGAGTAAATGAGAGAGACAGGCATAACAACTCCTCTTAAAGAGAATGAGCAATTTGGCGAGTTATTGTAGGGGATAATTCGTGTGAACCAAGCATCGAATACAGCGTAAAACACAGCCGCCCCTCAAATTGAGGGGCGGCTGTGCATTTGTTCAGCGATCTGTGGTGCAGTTGTTACGGATGAACACGGAAGGCATCAATCGACATCGCACGAGTATCACGATTCTCAATGATGAGATTATGTTCACCGACCCCCAGACCGTAGATCAAGATCGGGATACCTGCGCCATTGAAATTGCTCTGGCGATAGCTGGTTGTGGTCCGTTCGCCGATTTCTACGGCTTCCGGTTCACACGGGATTGGCCCATCGCCGACCATCAAACACACACGCACATCACGGGTGTTACTGGGGACAACGGCGAAACCGACCACGCGATCCGTGGCCATCGTCTGATAAATCGTGATGGCATTGCCCTCAACTCTCAGACGGACAATACTGCCTGCGTTGTTGGCTTTCATCTCGGTTTTGAAGAACGGCGGCTGCGTTGTCGCTGCGAGCGCTGTCCAGTTCACGGCAGGTTCATAGACGATCTGCGACTGCCGATCATCGAACAGATTAGATGTGCGTCCATCCGCCTCAAGCAGCGTGGGATCACCCCCGAACACGGCCACAGCATCGATGGTCAGCGAGTCGTTCAGACCCATTGAGACATCAATGAGCTTCACTTCAACCTGATAGCTACCAGCGACCAACCCATAATAGGCAAACCCATACTGGTAATAACCAGATGGCGAGACCGCTGGAAAGATACGATCCGGATTCTTGGCATCCCATTCCACAGCGTTGAGTTTGGTTGTGACGACATCACACCATGTCTCGAAGAGACCCGTCGGGTTGCCGTAGTAAACACGATTGTCCGGTGGGAACGGATTTGCGACATTGCTGGGAGCCAGACAAATCCGCATGTCAGATCCATACACACTGAGTGATGACAGGATCGAGAAGCCTGATCCCTGGAAGGAGAATTTCAGATTCGCGCCCGGTTGGCGCGTTGTGGCGGTTGAGCCGCCGTAGTAGGACGCTAATTTTAAGGTACACCATCCATAGCGTGGATTACACTTCGGATCTGTACTCAGCGCACTGGCCGGATTATTGCCTGAGTTATTGAAGTTCAGTTGGGCGTCCGGCTTGATCTGGTCATGGAGACCCGCAGGTAGCAGCACGCCATCGATCACTTCAAAGGCATCGACGTTAAAGCCACCCGGTGTCAGTGTGGTGAATGTGATGATCTTGTAGCCAAGATCGCCAAGAGCTGTCAGCTTGAGTTCCGGGCTGCCCGCCGTCGATGTGGCCGACAGAATCACCTGATTACCTGACTTCAGGTTGTGGATCACACATTTATCAGTCGAAGCTGAATTCAATTGGAAGACCGTGCCTGTCCAAACAACACCGCCCACGATATTCGGCTTCAATTGGTTTGGTGCCGGATCGCTGGCCGCGCAGATCAACAGCGTGCTGCTCTGGTTCGTCGGCACACGGTTGTACAGAATCACCGTCGGATTGGTCAGGCTGTTGCTCAGTCTCATCACCACCGTCGCGCCTGCATTGGTGATTGAGGCCACACCTGCTGTTGTTGTGACTTGGCTGGCTGTGCCGCCCGTCCAAGTCGCTGCGGCGAAGTCGCGCCAGTTGAGCGTTGGCACTTTCACCAGATACGGCGTGCCAGAGTTATTCTTGGCATTCTGCTCGTACTGCCCGATCTGTGTGATATCAGCCGGGATTGATTCTGCGCCAAAGATTGTCACGCTGTCGATGGTGATGCCGAGCGGGATGCGCGGCGTTGGCAGGGCGGTTGCCCCAGACATGCCATCGTCTTTTTCGGTGATGCGAACATAGTAGTTGCCGAGCGGAAGTCCTGCCACGACACGGCTCACATCGTAGGTCGGCGCGGTGCTGTCCTGCTGATAGGTGAAGCAGGGGGCCGTCGGGTTGGGCGCTGTGCCGTAGCAGATTTCCACTTCACCGGAATTTGCGTCCGTCGGCATCTTGACTGCAAAGCCTGTGCCATTGAAGCGGAACGTCACCTGTGCGCCCGGCGTCTGGCTCCGCATGGCGCTGGTCGCAGAGTAGGCCGTTGCATAGATCTGATCCCACTGTCCACGACCTTCAGGGATGAGCCACAATCCATCTATTGCAAACTGGACTGTGCCAACCGAGGTAGGCAGAGTCCGCTTGAAGCGTAACGATACGGGCGCACTGCTGGTCGCAAGGAACTCCTGGCGCAAGGTATACCAACCGCCTGTACGGGTTTCCGTTTGGGGGGTGATACCGACACTGCCATTGGCTTCCATCTGGATGCCCGCGCTGACCCGACTCGCAATGATGTAAACACGGGCGACAAGGGTGTATTTCGTACCTGCCTGGAGCGTGAACGCCGGGCTGATGATCCCTTGATTCAGGACTGTCGTTGTGAGCAGGCAGCTCGTCGGCGCATCGGCATAAAGCGTATAGAGAGTGGGAACAGGCAGAGGCAATCCATCTGCCGCCCAACCTGCACAGGGTGTTGTGCCGGAGAAGCCGCCGTTGGCGAGAGCTGTGTCGGACGGGGTGAACTCACTGTACTTGATGAACGGTGAGGTGGATTCATACGTCCCCGCTGTCATGGCAACTGTTGTATCGATCAGTTCGATGGCATCGATTTGGACGAGGGCATTTTCCAGTGTCACAATCGACACTGAATACTCACTTTTATCGCCATCAACAAAGCGGAAGGGCAGGGCATAGCGATTGCCTGTCCCGCGTGTTTGCAGCGTCTGGCAGTGAGTGTTTTCTACCGTCGGATCTTCCAGAACGGCTGGCGTGATGGTGGTGTTGATCGGGTGAGCACACACCTGAACCGGGCCATTTGCCGCCGCCGCCGTCACATACAGGATCATGCCTGATGCGCCGGACGTGCGGAACAGCATACTTGATCCGGTGAGCGCCACACGATCTGCAAAGCCGCCTACAACAGCCAGTGTTGACCAGGGGCCGTTATACAGGAACTGATTCTGGGCGACGCGATTCACGTAGCTTGGCTCGTAGACGGTGCCGGGCTTGAGAACCTGGAGCGCCGCATCCGTCGGGGTATCCCAACTGGTGTTGGTGATGGCGTTGTACCAGGGATCATTGAACACGGTGACATTATCAATCACCATCTGGATGGGAAGCTGTGTCGTGCTATGTGTTTGCGGCGTCACAGTATTGGGCAGGCGGTAGTTGTCTCCCAACATCTGCACAAAGACGCCGTAATTCCCTTCGGGCAGGCCCTGGATCGCACGAACCTGATTGTAGAGCACAGTTGTAGAGTAGTTATCGTAGACAACACACGTTCCACTGCTGATGATAATCGGGATATCAGCCTCTGCGATAGCGGCATTGGTGGAGCGTGCCCGATAGCAGATCTGGACAGCATCGGCGAAGGCGTTGCGGACAAAGTTGATCCCAAAGCCCGTCCCACGGAAGGTGAAGGCCAGACCGCCGTTCAGCGCCGAAACTTTGCCGCTTGCAGCTATCCCTGAGAACTGGCGCACATAGCCACCAGATGCCAGCGTAAACGTGTTTACAACCGAGGTGTTGAGTGCAGCATCATCAAACACGTAACTTGAGCCACCAAAGTCGCGCACGGTATGGAAGGCCGGATTGCCTTCTTCGTAGGTTCCCATTGTCAGGGGGATATCATCGACGATACGAATGAAGTCCACTGGGAGAAGCTTGGCTTCGGTGCTGTAAAGACGCACCCAACAGGTGACGGTCTGGCAGGTTGCGCCCGTATTGATCACGTTGATACGCTGCATACCGGGCAAGGCCGTATTAAGCTGGTTGGCTTGCTGTGGCGCGGTTGGTACACAGGTATAGTTGGGTGTGCCGCTCGTTGTGACGACGCCGTAGCAGTAGTTATAGGCGCTTTCCGTTGCGGCTGTCTGACGACCATATTCAAAACCGCCGCCCTGGAACTCGAAGTACACGCCTGCCCCACGCAAAATGCCCTGGTGCTGGCTGAAACCTGACGGAGTCGGCGCGACCTTGATGACAGTATCTGTCAGCGAGCCGAAGGGTAGATAGCGCAGACGCGGATCGGTATTTTCGATACGCCCACTGGTTGAGTCGAGCATTACCCCCGGACGAGAGCCAAGGATATGCAGCGACTTGACAGTGAGATTGCTTGTGCCCGGAGGAGGGGTCGTATTGACGACGCGCACCGTATATGTAGCGTCGGTGCTGCTGAGGTGCAAGCCCGTCACGGTCAGCGCGTAATCTCCGGCAGCCCCGCGATTGATGGTTGCCGTGTGCTCATTGAACGCCGCAGGTGTTGTACAGGGCAATGATCCGGCCTGCACGCACAGCGTGTAGGTGCTGGCCGTCAGTGTTGTCTCGTTCAAGACGAGGCTGAAGCCAATACCTGTGAACGTGAATTCAACATATGAGCTAGGCGTACCGCTGCTGCTGTTCGCCGCAGCGGTTGGCGTTGTCCATGTGCCATTCAGGATCGTAGGTGCTGTGGCTGACTTGAGGAAGATGGCATCATAAATGCCCTCCGCCAACGCGCCAGCTTCGAGAACCTGCACCGCATCCAGTGTGAAAATCTTGGCTGGAAGGGCATTCACGATAGAGACGCTGTAGGGCCCAACCCCTGGTGCGGTTGCGAACGTCGGATTTGTAAAGCTGATGACCTTCGATTTGCCAGCGCTACCCAGCAGCACAATATCGGTGCTGCAAGTTCTGGCATCAGAGGCATCCGTCACACACACTTTGACGCTGGTATTGGTCGTTGCACCGTAACGCAGGATCAAACCTTGAGCGTTGGGAGAGGCGACGCCGAAGGCGACACCTGCATCCAGCAGATTCGTCTGATGGTAAGTCAGGTTGAGATAGCCCACTGCTGTTGCGCCGCTGACGGTTGTCCACGCGGCATTGGTGTTGGGTGTATAGGTGAGATAGGGTACGCCAGCAGGTGTCACCGACGCATCATCATAGAGGCTGCCCAACTGCTGCAATGCCCCATAGACTTCAACCGCATCCACTGTCAGCTTGCCTGTGGTGATTTGTGGTGCAGGCAGCGGTGGATTCGTCGGCATGTTCAGGGCGATGGTCACGATGTAGTCAGCCAGAGGCAGACCCGCCAGCGTGACAGGCACTTTGTAAGTGACCGCAGGCGAAGTCGGGAAGAGGACGCTCTTGGTGTACAGAATGGTTGTCAGGTCCGTAGCAGCATACACATTGAGCGTGATGCCGCGATTGATCCCGCCGCTGGCCGTGAAAACTGTAAGACCCGTGCTGGCCTTGAGATGCAGTGCAAGCACTTCGGCAGGCGTCACAACTGTCGTTGTGAGCGCATAACCGCCACTGTAGGCGACATTGGCTTCCGCTGTCCAGTTTGCGGTCAAGGGTGTTGTATCGCTCATCAGATCCGCAGCGGTCACAGCCTGGCTATTTTCGTAGTAGCCAGGGATGAGATTGTTGCCATACAACACGGTGACATGATCGATATAGAAGTAGCCCGGCGTCAGCGTCCGCAGCGTGATGGTGTGTGTCCCGCTCACATTGCCCAACGCGGTGATCATGTTCTTGTTCAGGCCGAAGAAGGGCAGATTGGGGATGAGAGTTACAACAGTACAGTTAGATGTTGACCCTACGCTGATCTGGCGCTTGAGCACATTGTCATAATTCAGGTCGCCGGACACGGCGTCCACGCAAGCCAGGATCGTGCTGCTGTAGCCCGCACCTGTGCCTGTGTAGACGACCAGATGGACATCCTGCGTCCCCGCTACGTTGATGCGGAACTGCGCCACAGTGCCGCCATCGAGGGTCGTGATCGCGCTTGTAACAGGATCAACCTGCGCCGCTACGGTTCCGCCGCTACGCCCAACGGCCAGTGTACCCGTCAGGGTGTTCCAACGGTTAGAGGGCAGAAGTTGAATGTAACGTGCGCCGCCGCCATCGACAGCATTATCGCTGATCGTGGTGGAGGTTGTGCTGGTGGAGATGGTGATAGGGGAGGGCAGAAGTGCATCATAGACTTCGATGAAGTCGATGCCAATCCGTCCTACCCGTAAGATGGCTGTCCGTGTGATGACGTTCGTGAGGGCAGACGCCGTATCGACATAGCCTTCTTCGATATCACGCACGCGCACGGTATAGATCTGCTTGCTCAAACCCGTGACGCCGCGTGTGAGCGTGCGCGAGGCGGTTGCCGCTTCATTGACATAGGTCATGCAGGTGGGCGAGGCCGGCAGTGTTGAGCCTGCGCCGTAGCAGATTTCAAACTTGCCGCCCAACGTATCCGCGACAGTCGCCAGATTGAAGCCCGTTCCATCGAACGAGAACGTCATCTGTGCGCCATGCGAATTGCTGCGTGTGAGCGTGCCACCGCTGTAGGTGATTCCAGGATAGACATCCCAGGCGCTTCCCTCGGTCACGGAGACATCATCCACATAGATATAGGTTAGGGGGATGAGGAGCGGATTGGGCTGCGAGATGACGAGGCGAACGTCAACACCTGTCAGCGTGCTGATGGTGGGTGTGTAGTCAATTCGCAGCGGTTGCCAGGTGTTGACAGCGAGAGCGGTATTGACGGTGCTGATATCCAGCGATTTTGAGGCCAACAGCGTTACGCCCTGACGCACTTCCATCGTGATGGTTGCGCCGAACTTGGCTGTCGTGAGGACACGCCCCACAACGGCGTAGCTTGTGTTCGCCTGAAGACTAAAGGTTGAGCTTCTTACACCGCTGCCTGCGGTAAAGCCAGAGATACGCAGCGACTTCGTGCCTGCATAGATTGGCGTTGCGCCTACAGCCAGCGTTGACGTTCCCTGTGTGCTCCATCCAAGCGGCGTGAGCGGTGAGATCCCTTCCATACTGCCGTTGAAGACCAGATTGGTCGCATTCTGATCATAGACCAAACGCGGATCGGTATCTTCAAAGCGGCCTGCGGGCAGTTCTGGCGTGATGACCGGAACATACTGCACCGTATCGATTGAGATTGCTGCATTGCTCATGGCCGTTACGCTGACGATGTAGTTACCTGACCCCGGCATATGGAAGACCGCAGGAACCTTGACGCCTGCGATGGTATTGGATTCAATCGTGGCACAGGTTCGCACGCTGTAGTCATCTTTTGTCGCGCACACTTCCAGGTCACTGGATGTGGTCGCCGTATCGCGCAGGAAGACCAGCGCATCCGATGAACTGCTGCTGCTGACTTTGAACAGCACGCTTGATCCCATGCCCGTTGCCGTATCGTAATTGAGGGCAGAGCGACCCGCTGCGAGACCAGCTTCACGAGTGGCCCAGGTTGAGCCAAAGTAGAGGAACTTGTTGTCAGCCACGCGATTCTTGAAGCTGAACTCGTTCACGACATTGGCCGCGAGAGTCTGAAGATTTGTTAGATCATACTCCGCGCCGAAGATCGTCAGACCATCCCATATGAGTGTGATGGGAGCCACGCGAGGCGCAGGCGTAAACGTATCGCCAATCGTCTGCACGACAACCGTGTAATTCTTGCTAGGATCAAAGCCAAAGAACGGACGATCCACCTTGTAGACCGGAGTCAGTGATTCAGTATCGATCAGGCGGCACTGACTGTTGACGCCGCCTGTGTTGTTCAACACGTCCTGAACACGCGCCGTATTAATCAAGACGGCATTCACTGAGGCCGCCCAGCACACCTTCAGCACATCAGTTGAGGTGGAGAGCTGGAGACGCGGCGCAAAGCCTGTCGCGCCCACCATATTGAAGGCCACGCTCGCATTTTGCTGCTTGGTCTGCATGGCTCCACTGCCGGAATAGCTTGCCAGCGTCAGCAGTGTCCAGGGGTCTGTCACCAGCTTGGAGAAAGTCGGCGACTCAGTGAACGTGCTGGTGAAGTAATGCAGGCCGGGTGTAATTTCTTCATAGCCGCCGGGTGTGAGGCTGGCGGTGGTATCCAGCGGCGTGATCACGTCGAAGTTTATTGGCGCATTTGCCAGGCTGTAAATTTCGACGGTGTGATTGCTGCCCGTCCCCCAGGGAACATCGAACATGTTGCTGCGGATGATCAGAGAGCCTTGCAGCGGTTGATTGCTGACGGGGCCGCTGGTCATGACGGAGACGGTTGCAGGTTTAAGCGCTCCTGTCGTGGTGCTGCTGATCTGATATGTTGGCAGCAGGGCCGTTGCAAGCGGATTGACTTGGATGCAGTTGCCATAGGCCGTTGCCAGTTGGGTGCGATCCACGCAGATCATCCACTGGGTACTCAGGGTCGTGGCATAGGTGTACTTCAGGATGAAGGCATCAGCCTCTTGCGGCATCTCGAAGCCCAGGAACGGCCCGACATAGCGGCCTGTCCCTGCGGGTGAAGATGTCGTGAGCGTCTGGCCGAGAGAGGTAGCCGCCGCAGCGACACCGCTCAAGGCCCAGGCATCTTCACGACCCCCGCCCAGGACGAACCAGTCCATCCGCAGATCATCGATATTGCTCAGGGGCAGCGGGCCAGACGGCAGGATGTTGTCACCGAACACGGTGATCGAGTCGATGACAAAGCGTCCGCCTGCTGGCATTGGTGCATCAATGCTGATGGTGACGTCGTAGTCTTTGCTGAGATCCAATCCGTAGAAGGGGCGGAAGATATTGTTTACCAGCAGGGTGCTGGTGTTATTGAACTTCTGGCACAGCTTCGGCGTTGGCAGGCCCACCTCATTGATACAGATATTGTAGGAGGGCGATTTCGGTTCTAAGGTCGTTTCAATCGCAAAGCCTGTGGCGTTATGCACTTTAAACGTGATGGGAGCCGGATTGAGCGATGTGGTTTGCATCGCCACAAGATTGGAATAGCGAACTGTGGGTGTGGCGGGCATATTGGTGATGGGCTGCCATGTGGCGGGCACATCGAAGATATCACGCACCAGCTTGGCATCCACATCATAGTAGCCAGGGGTCAGCACGCTGCCCAACAGAGACGCCGGATTCAGAATGCTGATGGCATCCACCACGAGATAATAGCCCGCCTTCTTATTCTTCACCCGCACGGTATAGCTGTTGGGTAAGACAGGCATATCCTGGCATGTGATCGTGAAGTTGACATCGACGCCGTTGGTGATGTTCCCATTGAGGAGAGTGGGCTGTGGAACAGCGACTGTGCCGGCAATCGGCGCACGGGTGTAGCACAGACCGCCGCCTGTGATATCTGATTTACGCAGATCATCGGTGGTGACGCCCGCGATGCCGCCGACGAGTGTTGTCCAGGGTGTCATCGCCTTAGTAACATCGTTATTGAGAATCTCAATAGAGAAGTCACTGCTGCCCGAACCGCTGGAACGCATATACAGCACGAAGCCTGTCCCTTTATACTCAACGCTGAACTGATCATTGAGGGTTGAGGTGCGATGCAGCGTATTGTTGATCGCGTTGGCCGCGCCTAATCTTTCCCACTTGCCCATTGTGATGTTGGTGTTGTCGGGCGTATCGTTCTCGTTGAGAACCGCATCGTCGTAGACAAAGGCGAAGCTGGTATTGTCATACAAACCGTTGTTGGGAATGGTACTGGCGACACGGATAGTAACAATGTAGATGGCTGTCCCGCCGTTCCGATCAGCAACGGTGTATTGGAATTTCTTGTACCCCGTCTGATTTGGAACGACACTGAGATAGATCAGCCCGGCTCTGCCCGTAGCAGTAAAGGTCGTCTGCAACTGACCGAAGGCACTGGTCAGTTCAGTCTGATCGAACAGGGGGGCATCACCCGACTCATTGATGATCGTTGGCGCACTGCTGACGTAGTTGTACGGGAAATCAACCGCGAACTGGCTGCCGATCTTGGGCGCATACACCACATTGAAGGCGCTGATTGTCGCGCCCGCAGGCGTGAACTTGACGTAGGGACGGAGTTGAACAGCAATCGTTGCACGGCTGCTTGTGACGGCGTAGTTATAATTGCCACTCAGCAGCGCATCATTAACCGGATCAATTTTGATCTGGAGAGTTGCAGGTGATCCCTGTGTGACCTGTCCAGCCTCATCACGCACTTTGAACGTAAGGCTGAGTTGATCCGGCCAATAGGGGACACCGACGGGCGGGACAGCGGGAGAGACAGGATCGGTGGCGCTGACATTGGGATTGCCCAGAGAGCCAGCCGCCGGATCAGTATAGAAGTTACGCGGCGGGCAGTATTTGAGGATTTTGCCGATGATCTGGACACCACGATTGCTATCATTGAATGTCCCGCCCGTACACTGTGTGCCGTAATCTGAGGGATACGTCACAATCTCGAACGACAGCGAACCCGAACCACCCGTCACAATCGGGCCACCCAGATAACGCAGCGTGTCAAGGCTCACGACCAGGACAGTATCTTCCAGGCCTGCGGGAGCTGATATGACCATGGGATCGGCGACGAATTTCAACGTCTCAAACTCGAAGGCTCCCAGGTCAAGCGTCAGGCCGCCATTGTCGGCATCCACGACACGAGCGCCGCCATCAACATCCTGATTAAAATCAAGACTATTGATAACGGTGCCGCCGAGCGTAGTATCGCCCGCATCCACACCGTCGAAGCCCAGAGATGTGGCAGAGATACAAGGCCCTGTCGTGGGAGCAGGGATGACATGGCAAAGGCTGTTCAGCGCATAGTAGACCGGATTTGCCACCGGGTCGAGCACGGGATTTGAGGTTGTTGTGCCCCGGAAGAACGGCGTGGGATCAAGATTGGTCTTGTTATTATTGCCTGCAAGAGCAATCGCCCCGGCACAGGCGCTGTTATCGAGGCCGTTGCCAAAGACCCAGTTTCTTTGTGCGCCCGCGTTAATGACGCCGCTGGTGTTCTTGCACTCATACGAGGTAGACACTTTGCTGCGGATCGTATCATCGGCAAAGCCACGACCCAACAGATTGTTGTAAATGATGTTGTTGTGGATGTTCCAGGTTTGATCTAGGTCGCTGATCATGCTGCCCGTGCCTGTAATGGCCGGTGAGGTCGTGCCACGCAGCAGCAGCGTGCCGTATTTGGCGTTTGTCACGGTATTCTTCACGACAGTGTTGTTCATGAAGCTGACAAACTTGACGTAAAACAGATTGATCAGCGGCCCCGAATCACCTTCACCCACCACAGTCGCTATGGTGTTGCTCAGGAAGATATTGCCCAGAATACGGGTTTCGAGCGCGTCAGTCGGGCTGCTGGTGGCCGTGCGGATGAGCGTTTCCGCTCTGTTCTGCACGAACATGTTGTCAGTGATATCAATGGCGCTGCTATTGGCATTGATGAGCGGTGCCCACGAGGTGTTGGTGCTGTCGCTCAAATTCTCGTTGGCCTGGACCAGATTGTGCGAGAAGCGCACGCGCTCTGTGTCATAGCCCAGGTCATTGTTGATGCCGGAATTATCGACAAACAGGACAGGAGGCCGCGTGCCGCCCGTGAACGAATAGCCCACGTGATTGTTGACGAAGCGGTTGCCATCCATGATCAGGCCGTTGCTCTGATTGAGGGCCAGAATCATGGTGGAGCTGACGCCAATTAAGGGCAGATTGGTGTAGCCAGGGTAGGTCACACCATCAATGACGGCTTCGCCGAAGGAGCTGTTACGGATCGTTACAGACTTTGACCCACTCAGCATGATGCCCTGCGGTTCATCAATGAAGGCATTGCTGGTGTTGCCTGCCGCACTGATGGCCCCCAGCATCTGGGTGGCGAGGAATGTAAAGCCGCCGATGACTGTGCGATTGGAGTTTGCGAGGGGCAGTCCATCGATAACGATTTGGGCTGTCCCGTAGTAACTTCCAAAGAACGTTTGCTGACCACCTGGCGTAAAGATGGCGCTGTTGTGACGGTTGAAATACTGCGTATTCATCCAGAAGATGCTGGGCGCATAATCGGCCAGCATCACATCATCATACGAGTAGATGCTGCGGCCTGTCACGACGGTTGCATTGCTTCCAACAGGATCAGCCATGCCGTAGCGCTGGAGCAGCAGTGATGTCACATACTCGCCCGGCATCACAATGATACAGGCATCCGCAGGCGCACGATTATAAGCGTAGGCCAGACTGACGAACGGATGGAGAATTGTGCCATCCATGATGCTGTCGCCGGGGTTTTCCTGACCGACGTAAACCAGCGAGGGGCAGATATCGCCATCCTGTGTCTGCGGCAGGTGATCGGGAAGCGCCGTGTAGTTAACAGACTTGGTGAGGTCATATTTGGGTGAACCCAGTACCGTCAGGCCCGCGCCATAGATCATATCATAGCCGTTGGCCCCGACGAAATTGGCCTTGTTACTGTCACTCTCGTCGGTATTGTCAACGCTCTGGGCGGTTGCCGGGCCTGTGCCATACGGCATTTCCACCGCGTGCGTTTGCAGGTAATCGCGCACATTTTCGACAGCATCCGCCGGATTGCCCGTCAGGACAATATCGGGATTGAAGCTGACAAAAGTATCCGCCGTCATGCTCTCATTGGCCGCGTTGGAGTCCATCAGTGCGACCATGCCCGCGACATGCGCTGCCGCCGACGATGTGCCGCTGAAGCCGCCTGTGCAGGAGCCGGGTGTACTGAACACAAAAACAGGGGTGGCAGCGGAGGTGCGAACATTGGAGAAGCTCATCACATCCGGCTTGACCTGAGAGCGAGGCAGCGCTGTCGTACCGGGCAGCGACAGGAGAGAGGGCGCTGATCCATCGGGGCCATAAACGGGGCCGCGAGCACTCTGCGGATACACCGGGAAATTCTGCTTGTAATCAGCGCAGACAGCCCCGACGGAGATGACATAGGGCGAATCAGCAGGGCGGGCGAGACTGCCTGCGGTGGGAATTTGACCTGTTGGATTTGCGCCGGGCAACGTCCCATTGATGACTTGTACCTGGACGACACGGCCCATTATAGCCGTCACTGTGACCTGGAACTGGCAGTTGATGGTATTGGGATTCGTACAATCAAAGGTGTAATAATCACCGGCGGTTGTGGTCGGTAAACCGCTTGCTGCGGCTCTTCCCGCAAAGATTGCAGGGATGCTTGTCTGTAAGTCTCCGGCGAGAATACCTGTCCAGGAGGTTGATTGCATCCCTATATGCACGGCCCCTTTGCCGCTCAAAGGCTGCACCGTAATAGTTTCTGTACCTGTGCCTGAGTTGGTATAGGCAATGTAACGTGTTTGAAGTGTGTCAGTCGTATTGTTGCCGCTGTTGCCTGCTGCTGCGATGACGACGATGCCTTCATCGTGGGCCTGCTGGATCTGAATGTAAGGATCAGGCGCAGCCGGGCTGTCAGACGCGACATTGCCCGTGCCATCGCCGGGGCTGGCGCTTGCGCCCAGATCCATCGTGATCAGGATAATTCTGGGCTTGGGGCTTCTGGTACGCGCCTTGTAAATCGCACGGCCCAGGGTGGCATAATCCATCGCCTGATACAGATAGACGGACGACTGCGGCGCAATATCGCACACGACTTCGATAACATTGCGACCATGATTGGCATTGGGCTGGTTGTCCAGACCCGAGAGCACAGTGGCCTGCTTCAAACAGGCAAAATCGCCGCCGATGGTCGGGTTGGCGTAAGGGGCTGCATTCGCCGCAAAGCCCGTATCCACGATGGCGATATCAATGCCTGATCCCTGAACCCCGGCATTGTGCCAATCGGTTGCGCCGAGCGCATCGAAGGATTCGAGATTGGCATTGCCATCCGCTGAACCGTTGCCTGTGGCAATCGGGCCTGTGGAGGTGGCGGCTACAGGCAGATACAGACTGGTCACAGAGGCTTTATTTGCCAGTTTGAGCACCGTCTCAAGCTTGATATAGGCATTGATGGTCGTGCCGTTAAGAGCGATAATTTCACCGCCATCATCGGTGATGAGGCCCGCGATATTTTCAGTCCCATCGTAGGCCACGATGAGGTAAATACGGCTGTAGGCATCAGGATAAACGCTTTGCTCTGTCAGCATAGCCGTTGCGCCCGCCACATCGCCGGCTGCATAAAGCTCAAAGGCGCTGTGCAGCGATTCGGGCAGTTTTGCAATCGATGTGGACAGATCTGCCGCTTCCGATGTAGCTTCGGCAGTTGGCTCAAGCGTAGCTTCGGCAGTTGCTTCGAGTGTGGCGTCTGCCGTTGCTTCGAGTGTGGCCTGGGCCGTAACGTCCGCAGTGGCTTCGGCAGTCGGGATGCTCACATCCAGGGCGGCTGCGGGTGTGGCGATCACAGCCGTCAGCGGGTCAATCGTGACGACGGAAATGTCGTCGAGGGCAATCGCGCCCGTGTTATTGGCATTGGCCTTAAACACAATCATCCCCGCAGGGAGGGGCTGGGGATCGGTGTAGGCGATTTGTGGCACATCATTGACGCTGACGCCAATTGTGCCGCCTGCTGCCGTGATGCTGACGGTGAACCACTGCGGTTCGGCTGTCGCATCAATGGGCGGGGGCAGGGGGGCGCTGGCCGAGGCTGCCAGAAGCGTCTCGCCGCGATACAAGCGGCTTGCGCCCTGGGCGCTGAAGATAATACGGTCATTCTCCAGGCCGGAGCGCACCAGAATTTCAGCAATATTATTTTCTGTGATCCGCATCCGCGTCGTGAGTTGGAAATCGGCGGGTTGGAAATTCTGGATCACGGCGCTGGCGGTGGCGCTGTCTGTGATGAGGAAGGCGCTGCCATCATCGGTGGTTTGCACCAGCCAATCCACGATATCCCAGCCTGCGCCCGTCCAATCTGTGAAGGTGTCGGCGAAGCTCGTCAGGAGAGCGCTCGTCGGTTCCACAGTGGCGGCAGCAGTCGCCTCAAGCGTGGCCTCTGTCGTTACGACGGGGAGGGGAGCCGCTTCTGTTGGCAGCGCGGCGGCATCTGTTGCAACCGGAGCCGCCTCAGTTGGGATCAGGGTCGGTACGTCCGTTGAAATGACGGGCGCTTCTGTATTGATGACCGATTCGCTGGTGGCGTCTGCCGTTGGTTCAGGAGTGATATCCTGGGCTGATAACGCGGATCGTGGGATGATCAACGTCATAAGCGCCAACGCCATAACCAGCATACACATCCGTTTGACCGAGATGAGAGCGCGGCGTGGGGCGGGTTGCTGCATAAGAACCTCCGCAAAATGAAAATGATGAGCTGTGTGAATGCTGTAGAGCGACTGGCGTGACTAAACCAGATGAGACTTCAGTGAATGTTTTATCGCTTCACAGAACGTGTGTGTCAAAATACCACTAGGGTATACGTATATTCAACCACACTACCGCTCAATAAAGGAAAAAGGTTACGTCTGAGTTTTGTAAAAAAGTGTAAAAATTGTCCAATCCGTATCTACACTGTGAGACTCATGCATGGCCCAATCCGTTCCTCCTGTTGCATCACCCCTTGACGCGCCCGCTCCGGTGCGTGAATCGGGCACGGTTGTCCACCGCCGTGAGACGCGCCTTCAGATTGCGCTCCCCTTCATTGGGGCCGTTCTGATTGTGCTAGGCCTCACGATTTTGCCGATTCTCATCAATGATCCGCAGTATCGTCTGCGGGTATCGTTTGTGGGCGATCTGCTCATGACGCTGTTTGTGCTGTGTCCGGCGGTGGTGTGTATGGCCGTTGTATATTTTGTGGTTGTGCTGGGCATTTTTGGCATGATGGTGCTGCATCGCATGGCAGGCACGCCGCTTGAACGGCTGGAGCGCATGTCAGAGCGCCTCGCTGTCGAGATCGATGGGGTATCGCGCCGCCTGAGCAATGCGGCAATTTCCTTTGGCGCAACTCTTGCACCTCTCTCGCGTATTTTATCTATCTTTGATCGTGATCCGGAGGCATAACGCATGTTCAACGTGACTCCGCGCCGCGGGGATGACTCGTGGCGCAACCGTAACTATTTGATGGGCCTGCTGTTTGGCGGGTTGATGGGCATGGTCAGTGCTTATCTGTTCAATCGTTCGGCGGATGAAGCTGATGATGGAGAAAAACAGGAAATCTCGACCCCGGCCATGATTGGCATCGCCTTGTCTGCGATTACGTTAGTTCGTCAGATCGCGGAGAGCAATCGGCCCCGGAAGAAATAACCATGTGCGGACGTTATACGCTCACGGCTTCTCCCGAAGCTGTCCAGATGGCGTTTCAACTCAAAGCCGTGCCGAATTTGACGCCGCGTTATAACATTGCGCCCACGCAGATGGTTCCGATCATCACCGGAGAGGCCCGCGATAGCCTGACCTGGGTGAAGTGGGGGCTGATTCCCTCGTGGGCGAAGGACGAATCGGGCGCGAGTATGCTCATCAATGCGCGGTCGGAGACGATTGAAGAGAAACCATCGTTCCGCTCGGCCTTCAAGAAGCGCCGCTGTCTGGTTCCGGCGGATGGCTTTTATGAATGGCGCAAGGATGGCGATAAAAAGCGGCCTCAGTACATCTATCTGGATGAGCGCGAGGTCTTCGCCTTTGCCGGACTGTGGGAGACCTGGAAGAATCCCGTTGGTGAGATGGTGTTCTCCTGTACCATCATCACGGGCGAACCCAATGACCTGATCAAGACCATGCATCATCGTATGGCCGTGATTCTGCCGCCCGATCAATACAGCGATTGGCTGGATGACGAGACGCCGCTGCCCGTGTTGAAGAATATGCTGACGCCGTATCCGCCAGAGCACATGCACACTTATGAGGTGTCGACGCTGGTGAACAATGCGCGGGTCGATCAGCCCAATCTGCTTGAACCAAACAGCCCCCCGCAGCAAACCCTGCTGATGTGAGAAGTATTAAAACAACCTGACAAATTGTAGGGACATGGAGCGCCATGCCCTACAATTATGCCGCTATATCAAGGGCGCAGCACGCTGCCGCCCCTACGGGTTACAAAGAGTAGGGACGAGGCCCGCCTCGTCCGCCGTTTTATCCAAAAATCAACCGTTCATCTTTAACCATAGGCATATCTCGCCCGTCTTGCCCTAAAAAATCCCCATCAACTCTGCGATTTGCGCCCCCACCTGTGCCCAGGTGAAATTTTTCAGCAGATACTCGCGGCCCGCCTGCGCGATTTGCCGCGCCTCAAGCGGATGATCGACAACCCACTGCATCCGCTCGGCCACCTGCTCAACATCCGGTTCCACCCACAGGGCATCATCGGCGTTATAGGGATTGAGCCGAAACTCGCATTGCCGTGTTTCTGTCACAGGCAGCGGAATGCCCCATTGATCGACATCCCACATGCCCAACCACTGCGTCGCAATTGTGGGGATGCCGAGCAGGGTGGCCTCACGCGGCGGCAGCCCCCATCCCTCAGCGCGGGACGGGAAGACGAAGCAATCGGCCTGGCGCAGCACATTGAACCAATCGTCTTCCGATTGATAGCCTGAGATGAATTGAATACGCGGATGATCGACCAGCGCCAGCCAGCCAATTTGCCCCTCCCGCGCCTTAATTAGCAGGCGAAAGCGCTCGTCATTGCCGAAATGCTGGATGAAGGCTTTGACAACGACATCGGCCCCTTTGCGAAACTCGCCATAGCTGTACGTCATGAACGTAAACATCTCGTGCGTGCCGACCTGTGTACTCGGCTCAGGCACGCCAAACAAATCGATCCCCACAGGCACAGCATGGACAGGAACGATCACCCCATGCGCCTGATAGCTCTCGACAGTGGGCGGGCAGGGGACGAATACGCGCTCGACATGGCGATTCAATGCCTCGACCAGGGCTTTTGCGGGCTGGCTGGATTCCATCAGCGTGTAGGCAGTGCGGCGCGTATGGGCGATGTGAGGGGCGTCAAACGCCTGGGCATAGCCAAACACGAGCGTCGGGGCATGGATGTTAGGATATATTCGCACACTGATGCCGTTGGACTCCAGCCCTTTGACGATGCCCAGGGCCAGCCGTCCCGCACCCTGATACGGATTGAAGCCCAGAATCGGGTAAAAATTGACGGATGGGGGCATAAAATCTTTCTGTGTAAAGGTGGAAAGGCAGGGCAACGATACATCGTGCTTCTACTGCAAATTATAGAGAGGCGGGGGCACGATATATCGTGCCTCTACAAAATCGCCAAAGCTATTCCTCTTCAGGCTCATCGTCGGGCGGCGGCACAAATTTCTGTGCGTCCAGCCTTTTATCGAGGATGCGTTTGAAGGGGTCTTCACCCTTCGCAATCAGCACGCGCCGCGCCCGCCCGCCGCCGACAATTTCGCCCACAACGCCCAACTCACCGAGCAGATCCATCAGGCGGGCCGCACGCGGATAACCCAGGCCCATCTTGCGCTGCAACAGCGAGGCCGATGCCTCCTGCGATTCGACGACGTATTCAATCGCCGCTTCCAGCATCGGATCGGTTTCGGCCAGCAGTTCGCGCCGTGTTAGGCCGCGCTCCCAGGGGGCATTGGGCGCGGGGTCAGTGTCGGGCTGTGGGGCAGTACGCGCCCAGTCAATCCAGTGCTTGACGATAGAGCGCACCTCTTCATCGCTGACGTAGCAGCCCTGCACGCGGCGCGGCGCACCTGCATCGGGCGCGAGATACAACATATCGCCGTGACCCAACAGCGCCTCCGCCCCCGACGAATCGAGGATGACGCGGGAGTCGATATTGGAGGCGACAGAGAAAGCGATGCGGCCAGGGAAGTTGGCTTTGATCAACCCGGTGATGACATCGACACTGGGCCGCTGCGTTGCCACCACCAGATGCATTCCGACAGCGCGGGCCATCTGCGCCAGACGAGTGATCGCCGTTTCGGTCTCTTCGGGGCGGCTCATCATCAAATCACCAATTTCATCGATGAGGATGACGATGTGCGGCATGTAATCCTTGCCGCGCCGCCGTGTACCAAATTTGGCATTGTAGTTATCGATATTGCGGACGGCATGTTCTTCCAGCAGCTTGTAGCGCCGATCCATCTCCTGCGTACACCACTTGAGCACGCCGATGATGCGCTCGGTATCCGTCTCCACCGGGCCGATGAGATGGGGCAGCCCGTTGAAGCGACTGAGTTCCACCATCTTCGGATCGAGCATCACGAGCTTTAAGCGTTCGGGGCCGTTGTTCAGCAGTAGCGCCGCCGCCAGTGCCGCGATGCATACCGATTTGCCCGATCCAGTTGTGCCTGCGATCAGCATATGCGGCATCTTGGCGATATCCATGTAAATTGGCTGCCCCGACACATCGCGGCCCAACGGCACGAGCAGCGGCGCATTGGTCTTGGCCAGTTGATCCGCATACACCTTGCTCTCCATCACCGAGCGCAGCGCGACTGTGCTGGGGTTCTTGTTCGGCACTTCGATGCCCATATAGGTTGTGCCAGGGACAGGCAGTTCCATACGCAGGCGCTTGGCCGACAATGCCAGCGCCAGATCGTTGACATAGGAGGCGATTTTGCTCAAACGTGTGCGATCCACCACGCCATCATCATTGGCGCGGAAGGGCTGCAAGGCATAGCGCGTGACAGTCGGCCCGACTTGCACATCGATGACATCAATATCGACATCAAATTCCAGCAGCGTGTTTTCGATCAGTACGACGGTGTGATTGATCTCACCCTCATCCGGCGCATTGAGCGCAATATCGGTCAAGAGATCCATCGCAGGCAGCGGCTTCTCGCGCTTGATGATCTTCTTCGTCTCTTGCAACTCATTCATGGCGAAGTAGCGTTTTTCGCGTCCATCCGGGCGGCGCACGATGGCATAGCCGCCCGAATCGCGCTTGCCCGTTGGCTCTCCGACGAGGTTGATATCAACCTTCATCTCGTGCCCCTTCGTATTGAACAGGGGATGGCGGATGATGGCGGCTTCCTCCTCTTTGGTGGAGCGCGGGCCAGGAGCGCCCGGACGCAGTGAGGGCGGCAGGCGGGCATGATCAGGCCGAATGCGAAACAATGACGTGCGCTGTGGGGCCAGCGGCGCAACCGGAACGACCATCGGCTGCGCGGAGCCACGCAGTTTCTGGCCCCACGCCTGCAATTTGCGGCCATTGCGACTCAGCAGATTAATGAGATAGGCGCGATTGATGCCCAGGACTGCCGCCAGACTGAAAAACAGTAGCGTCCCATAAATGAAAATGGTGAGCGTGCGCCCAAGCAGCATCGCAGGCCCCACCGTCAAGCCCCACCCGATGAGGCCGCCACCCGCACCGGCCCGTGCCAGCGCCCGCAGTTCCATATCCATCTGTGCCACATGCATCAGCGCCAGCAGGCACAAAAATGTGGCTTCCATTGCCAGGATGCGCCCGGCAGAGAAGCGAATCACGACGCCCACACGCGGCAGCAGCAGGACGACGCCCATTGCAAAGATGCCCCCGGCCACCAGCACGCTGCCCCAGCCGAATAATCTCATGAGAATCTCGGCCCATGCCCGTGCGACGACAGCGCCCGGCGGAAACAGCAGCGCCACAAACGACAGTACGCCAAACAGCAGCAGCGAGATCGCTACCAGTTCATCCAGCCAGGGCGGGAGGCTGTCACGCAGGTCATCCAGCAAGGAATATCCGGCGGTGTGATCAGGCACATCGGGCGGAAGCTCCACCAGTGGCAGCGTTTTAGGGGCTGTCGCCGTTTTTTTCACAGGCTCCTGTGCAGTTGGCGCAGGGGCGGGGGTGGCCGTCTCAAGGGAAGGCGTTTTCTGATTGGTTTTCGTGGTTTCGCCTGCCATCGTCAATTCTCACAGAGAAATCGAACATATGTACTTATTTTAATGTATCACACTCACAGGCAAGTATAGTCAAGTCTGGGGAAAGGTCAAAGTGGGAGGGTGGTTTGTGACGATATGTCGGCGTACTCGTAGAGGTGGGATTGTCGTAGGGGCGCAGCACGCTGCGCCCTTGATGTAGGCATCGGGCGTAATTGGGCGCAGCACGCTGCGCCCCTACGAAGGAATATCTTGGGACGGATTTGACAAGCCAACATCTCTTTGCGTCATGAGTACGCAGCCTCCCGTGTCATCACCAGCAAAAAGATCTACTGCGTCCGCAAGCTGAGGCCCAAGCGCCGCGCTCGCCCATCAATCGTGAGGATGCGGGCATGAACCACATCGCCTTCGGACACCACGTTGCGCGGATGCAAAAAATGCCCTTCCGCCAGCTCCGAGAAATGAATGAGTCCCTCTAATCCTTGTTCAATGCAGGCAAACGCCCCAAAATCAACCACATTGGTGATGTGCCCCTGGACGATTTCGCCCACATGATAGCGTTCCTGCACGGTGGCCCAGGGATCAGGATGCAGGCGCTTGAGGCTGAGAGCGACCCGCGCTTGATCGGGATCAACTTCGAGCACATACACTTCGACCATCTGGCCGCGTTCCAGCAAATCGACAGGGTGTCCCACGCGGCCCCAACTCAATTCGCTGATATGGATCAAGCCCTCCACACCGCCCAGATCGATGAACGCGCCAAAATCACACAGATTTGTGACTGTGCCGTGTGTGCGCGTCCCCGGCTGAAGCCTGCGTAAAATCTCAGCCCGCGTGCCTGACTGCACCATTGCGGCGCGTTCCGACAGAATAAGCCGATTCTTAGGGGCATCAAGTTCGATCACGCGCAGCGACAGCCATGTGCCAACACGCTCCACGAGGGCGTTGCGGCGGGCTTCATCGCGTCCGTCTGGCATAAATGACATGAGCTGACTAGCAGGCACAAAGCCACGCAGCGAGCGCCATTCCACCAGCAGACCGCCCCGATTGTAACCAATCACCTTAAGTTCCAGAATTTCGTCGTGCTGCATCAGATCGTCAATCGCCGTCCAATCCTCTTGCGTCGTATCCGTAATCTCAGAGGAAAAGGTGGCTGCGGCGGGCTTGGATGGCGCATCAGGGGCGTGAGCATACTCGCCCTCATTGAGGAGCGCAGCCCAATACCCTTCATCGATAGCCCCTGAATTGTTTCGGTGTGAGTCTTCATGTTTAAGCGTGGCTGCCATACGTATCCCCCTATGTTCCTAACAACATTTGCGTTTATCACAACATTAGAAATTAACATCACAACATCTCTCGTAATGCACGTCAAAATTATAGGGCTGATTGAATGGTGATGTCAAATATCGTGTCTAAAGTGGTGTTCACTTATAGTGTCCGATGCTGTTGGAGCGACGATTCCATCCGCAGAAGCGTGTCTCGGATGGTTTCAATCGCACGTTTTTGCTTGCGGTACAAATCGGCCTCGCTGATATTCATTCGCAGAGCAACATCGCGTACAGTACGGCCCTCCAGATAGCGGAGTTGAACGATGTTATACTGTGTCCACTCTGGGCTGCTCATAGCGCGTTCACTGAGAGGCCGCAGACTTTCAACCGCCTGCTGTAGGACGCTCCGCAGCGCATTGATAGGATTGTCTGTGACTTGCATGGCTCCCTGAACAATCTGCAAATCCATCAGGCGGCTCTTTGCCATGCCAGGGCCGCCCCAGTAATCCTTGAGCGCGGCGTGAACCTGTTCATACAGTTCTTCTTTGTCGGGCAGATGCAGCGGGAGTTTGCGCTCAGTTCCGGGACGATACACATCACCATCGCGTGTTGACTTGCTGATTTGGGGGAGAAGACCTTCCAGCGCTGCCAAGATTTCTGTATACAGCGTCAGATCATCCAGCGTCTGCTCAATCCGCAGCAGATACTGCTGGAGCATCTCGCGCTCTTCTTTTTCCAGGCGCAGATGATTGGGCGTTGTTTCGATGACGAGCAGACCAATCGCCTTGCTTTCGTTTCCTGTGCGGCGGTTGAACAGCGGGAAGACGGGTGCGCCCTCCCAGATGTAAGTAGGCCGCTCCGCTCTTGGCAATACGGGGGCGAGAAATGCCTCAAATTCGGCGCGACGCGACAGCAGCATATTGAGCGTCAGGCGTGGTTCCCCAACCGTCTGCGTGATTTCTAAGCCATCTTCGCGCATCGCCAGCACATAGGCCACCTCGGTACGGAGCAAATCACAGCAAGCGCTGAGTGTCCCCTCAAGATGCTGCTCAAGATCGGTTTGCGTCTGGATGCGTTCGGTGAGGGCTTGCAGCCGCGTGATCTCTTCTTCCGTCTCGCGGCCATAAACCAGCACCTTCTCCAACCAGGGCATGACCAGCGCAATCGTCCACTGCCACAGCAGCACCATCGTGACGACGGCGAAGGGCATGAAATCCTGTCCGAGCAGGCCCAGAATACGGGTCGCATCCTGGGTGAGGATGATGGTCGCCAGCGCCAGCAAGCCCGTACCGGGGCCGCGCAGCAGGAAGCGCAGCAAATTGATCTTGACGACGCGATCCGGCGTGCTGGAGCCGAAGAACGATAGCGGATAGGACAGGAAGATCAGCATCACGATGATGATGATATTGGCGATATTTACCAGCAGCAGCGCCGGAATCGAAAACTCAGCCCCTGGATTGAGCAGCGCCGAGAAGGGGAATACGCCAAGCGAAGGCGTGAGGATCGCCAGTTGCAAATAGGCCATGCGGCGGGCGGTACTGCGCGTCAGGCAGCGGCGGCGTGCTCGCTGCAAATTGATGAAGACAGCGGCGCTGATAATAAGGAAGTAGAGGATATACAGCCAGAAGAACTCTCCGCTGCGACTGCTGTAGCGATCTCCCAGGCGTACCGGATCAATCACGAGATTTGTGCCTGCCGCCGCCGCCAGAAACACCGAACTGATCAGATAGAGCAGCCGTACCACGCGCCGCCGCCGCCCCCGCGAGGGCAGTCCGGTGGTGGCGAGGAGGGCATCAGACAGGTGAAAGAGCGCCGCCGGAACATAGGCGATGCCGATCCACTGCAAGCGCAGGGCAGCGGCATAGACATCGGGAGAGGGTTGCAGCGACAGGAAGGAATCGCACACATAAGGAAATGTGACGAAGGCCAGCACCAGCCCCGATGACCGTGCCACTCGATTGCGGAGATTGCGCGTGAGGTTATACAGCAGCAGCGAGACAGCGATAATCACCGTCGCCGACGTGAGGATTTCATTGGCTGTTTGAAGGATTGTCGCAAACAAGGTATCTGCATTCATGTGTGTGAGCTATCGCAAGGCTTGAGCAAAGAAGACGGCGATCTCGTGATGTGTGAAATAATGATCGTTGAAGCCACAAAACGTCAAGCCCACACTTTGACAGAATTGGATTCCCGGCATATTGCGCGTCTGGACTTCCATCATCAAGGTGTGGGCCGTTTGCTCGGTGGCCCAGCGCCGCGCCACATTGACGAGCCGTTTGCCGATGCCCAGTCGTCGATAATCTTTGGCGACGACGACATTCTGAATCAAGGCAATCCCCTCAACCGCTTGGTAATTCAGCGACAGATAGCCGATGATCTCAGGCGTCTCGCCGCGTGTGGTCGCCACCAGCAGGCATTGATCCGCCGCAAGTGCACGTTCCAGCGTGGCCGCCTGCGGGGTGTATTGGGCGGGAATTGTGCGTGGGAGCCGTTCCACACGAAAGGTAATATGCCAGCCGCTGGGATCGGGCTGAAGCGTCATTTGCCAGACGGCATCTGTCTCGTAGGAGTGATCCAGGGCCAGACACGCCTCGACATCACTGGCGATGCCATCGCGGATGAGCAAACTGAGTTCAGGCATGAGAAAACGGCCTCACAGGGGGACAATGACTAAGGTCTTCTCAATTTATTTTACAGGGGATTAGCTGAGATACGCATCGCCCGTTGTGCCGCTGACGACGATCTCGACCAGAGGTTGCTGCGGATCGGCGCTGCGGGCCACATACACGCCGGGCGATTCGATCTCGTAGCGCGATTCGTCCACATGGATGCCAAAGAGTCGACTTGCCAGAACGGTAATGCGCGTTCGTCCTTCGGGCGGCGTGACCACATGAATATCACCCGCTGTCGATTTGAGAGCAATCGCGCTCACGGCCTCATGTGGGGCGATGAGGTGAATATGCCCGATGCCTGTGCTGATGAGGGCTTTATCGATGACGAGCGAACTCAGATCGGCGCGAATCTGGCCCAATGAGGCGCTCATGACGATCTGCCAGGGCAGACGCGGCGCAAGGATCAGCTCCCAATCGGATTGAGCATACCAAGGCGTGCGGGCGCGATCAAAGCGCAGCAGTACACGCCTGCCATCCACGACCAGTTCAGGGCGGGTATTGACAGCATAATGACCCGCAATGAGGCGCTCCGGCGTCTCCAGGGAGTGCAGCGTCACATCGACTTCCGCCGCATTGACTTCGAGCGAGGCATTTTCGCTGCTGCCGCGTGTAATCCCAAACGGGCGCGATTCGCTGTTCAGGACGAGATCACCGCGCCACAACACAACGCCCCCGGCCACAATTAGCAGCAGGGGGAGGATGATCGTGAGATTGAAGGCAGGCAGCACGAGAAAATTTTGCAAAAGCGCCACCCCCCCAATCCCTATAAGAATGAGGGGGAGGAGGAGCGGCCCTATTGCACGCGGGGTTACACGGGCCACAGGCGGTTAGCTCTCGAACAGGTAATCGCGCAAAATCACATGCGCGGAGGACTGACGCAGGCGGTTTAGGGCCTGAGCTTCTAATTGACGCACACGTTCGCGGGTGACACCAATCGTCTGCCCGACTTCTTCCAGCGTGTAGACGCGGCCATCGGCCAGACCGTAGCGCAAACGCAGAATCTGTGCTTCACGCGAGGGCAGCTTGTCCAGCGCCTGCTGAATTTGCTCTTGCAGCAGATGGTTGGCGACCTCTTCCGCCGGGGCGGGGCTGGACGCATCTTCGACGAAATCGCCAAAGGTCGAGTCGCCTTCATCATCAATCGGCGTCTCAAGGCTGACCGGGCGGCGGCTGATCTCCAACAGGTTTTCCACCTTGTCGGGGGTCGTCTCCATGCCGATAGCCAGTTCTTCAATTTTGGGGTCGCGGCCCAATTCTTGCAGCAGTTGGAGCTGGACGCGGCGCATCCGGTTCAGTTGGTCGCCCATGTGGACAGGCACGCGGATGGTGCGGCCCTGATCGGCGACGGCACGGCTGACGGCCTGGCGAATCCACCATGTCGCATACGTGCTGAACTTGTGTCCACGCTGATATTCAAATTTGTTAGTGGCGCGAATGAGGCCAATATTGCCTTCCTGGATCAGATCAAGGAAGGGGACGCCGCGCCCAATGTATTTCTTCGCCACACTGATGACGAGACGGGCATTGGCGCGAATGAGATGTTCCTGTGCCGCGTCGCCATCGGCCACCAACTGGCGCAGAGACTGCTCTTCTGACCAGGGCAGGGTGTCTTCGTCGGCCTGCGCCAGACGCGCCTTCGCCCAGACATTAGCTTCCATGCGCTTCGCCAATGTGACTTCTTCTTCGGCGGTGAGCAGCGGAACACGTCCGGCTTCTTTGAGATACAGCCCGACCACATCATCGGTATCAAGCGCCTGCTGATACCCTGCATCGTTGATGAGATCCGACAACTGCGCGAGATCGAAATTGAGGTCTTCTTCCTCAAGGTCTTCGTCACGCGGGCCGATTTCGGGTTCAGCCGTCAAAGCTTCTTCACTGACGTCGTGAATATTGCCGGAACCAGAGACAATCTGGATGCCAGCATCGAGCAAATCATCCATGATTTCGTCGAGGAGGGCAACATCCCGCTCGACATCAGGCAGAGCCGCCAGGATATCATCATAGGTGATGAAGCCTTTACGGTTCGCTTTTTCTGTAAGTTGGAGACGTAACTGGTCTTTCTGCATCGTCATCTGCACCACGCTCATGACACCACACACCTTTACTCGCTGCAACAGGAACGCCCTGGCTAAAGAGGGCGAAAGATTGATCACAGGGTTAAAAGTCTCAATAGTATGACACGCTGCGTACAAAATACGAGTCGTGGGCCGAATTTTGGCCGTATGAGACACTGCTGCAATCCTCAAGGCGTGTCACCACGTCTCTCTGAGGATACATCTAAAATATTATATGCACGTAAATCGTTAGGTGGATCTTGCAGGGATGTCGCACGGGTCATCCCAAACGCAGAAATACACCTTAACCCGAATCTTATCTTCTGTCAAGCAGCGCAACACATTTCTCATATAGGTTTCCAACCGCCTCCTAATCCTGCCTGAGACACAAAGAGGTCACAGCAGTCATCTCCCCGTGTGACCTCTTTTGTCAGAATATCGCTGTTTATAGGATAGTACTGCGATTCACCTCTGAGTGTGGCAAAAACTCAGGGATTATTTATATTAGGAAACAAGGATGATTATCTGTTATGACCTCAATTCTGGATTGGTCTGCTGATTCTACCCCTCACCACCCGGCTATCCACTCCCCACAAGGGGCGAGGCGGGGAGTGGAGTCAAAAGCCCCTCTACCGCGAAGTGGGAGAGGGGTTGGGGTGAGGGTCAAGAGAAAAATTCAGGTTTAGGCGCTACGAATCATCACGGGGTGGCGGCTGCCGTTGCCTCCTGCGTGGGAACAGGCGTTGGCTCGTAGACCTGCTTGAGCATCGAGACCAGAAAGGCAACCGGGCGGGCATCAATCGTATACACCCCGGCGCGATCATCCACCAGCGCATAATGCGCTGCACCGCCGGGAGCCACATCGCCAATAATGATCGTGTGCTGCTCGCCATTTTTGAGCAGCGCAATCACGATGAGAAAGGCGTTGGTCTGGGTGAGGCCAAAGGTGGGGTAATCCGCCGCTTTGACCTTATCCAGCAGCTCCCGATAGGGCAGGATGGAGACCGTCAGGGCCATACGATCAACCCCCTGCTGATCAGGAATGGCATCCGGCATCTCAAGAAACTGCCACTGGCCGCTGTTATCGCGCTGAAAGCTCAATGTTGCCCCTGTATACGGATCACGGATGCTGAAGGCTTGCATCTCCTCCGTGCGCCATGTAAAGAGGCGGTTGGGCGTATCCTGCACATCCTTGATGGGGGTAGGCACAAGGGGTGTGGATGTACGGCTCGTTTGCCATGCCACCAGCCCCAGCAGCGCGATAAACACTCCAAGAAGAACAAACATCGAATTGCGTTGTGTCATCGGACTCTCTCAATCAGGCGATGCGCCTCTAGCGCCGCGTACGGCGGAGATACACGCCAATCGCCAGCGCGAACATAAGTCCGGGCATGATGATCAGCGTGAAAAAGGCAATTTGATCCAGCATCTGACCGCCGACGAAGATCATCGGCACAGTCTGGTAAGCTTTGGGTTGGAACGAAACGGCCTCGGTATAGCCTGTCATCCAGCCGATGCTGTCCAGCACGAGCAGGGCATTGCCGCCGGGGGATGAAACCATACCATTCGTCATGAAATCCCCATCGCCCACCATGACAATTTTGGCATTGGTTTGCTGATTGTGCGCCCAGGCCACCAGCGTGAGCGGGCCAGGGACATCTTTCGCTGGATCAAAGGTGTATTCGCTGCGGCTGAAGAGCGCTTCGAGATCGGTTTCGCCCCAGGCTTTGTCTGTCGTCATCAGGACGCTGCCATTGGTCACGGGCGGCGTTGAATCGACCTCGACGGCGCGAGTAATACGGAACTGTGTGCGGCTGTTGGGATCGCCTTCGATATTGAGATTGCGCCCAATCGCATTGTCAGCATAAGCGGCGGCCCCGATGACATCCAGCGGTGTTTGCAGACTCGACGCGGGATCAGCGATGATGGCATTGCTCATCCGCAGCCCAAAGTTATTCCAGAGATAGGCGTTAAACGGGCTGGTCTCTGCGCCCAGAAATGGCGTGTTGTTCAGGAAGGCATCGGCGGCAATGAAGAGCGCACCGCCGCGTTTGAGATAAGCATCCAGCACCGCGACCTCTGCGGGCTGAAAATCGCGGCGGGGTTGGGCGATCACGAGAGCCGCCGTGTCAGTGGGAATCTGCCCCTGTGACGCCGCAATATTGGCGATATTCAGCGGCGCGGTTACGATGCCGTTGGTGCGGAGATAGCCGTTAATGAGCGAAAATCCCTGCTGCGCGTTCGAGGTGGGATCAGGCTCATCTGCGCCCGTATCAAAGTAGACTTTGAAGCGGCCAGCGGCCAGAAGCTGGCGCAGCGACTGGGAAAGATCATACTCCTGGCGATCTGTGAGATCGACGGGGATCGTCGTGCCGGGGATGATGCTATCCGTTTCATCGACATACGAGACGAAGACGTGAATGCCTTGATTGAGGATGTCTTTATAGCGCTCGGTGAAGGCCGGATCAGCCACCGGATCGACGAGGTGGCGGTAGACACGACCATTTGAGGCTGATTCATAGAGTTGATAGTATTGATCGTCGATCTCACGATTCACCACGTCTGTGGCAAAATAGAAGGCCGTGATCTCAACGCGATTGGGCGTGCGCTCAAACTGCCTGAGCAGGTCATGCGTCTGCGGACTGAGCGTGAAGCGATAATCAGTCGTCGAATCAGCGATGATCGATTCGCGCCGCACAAAGATATAGGCCAGCGTCACAATGCCAATCATGATGAGCGTGCTGAAAAAGGCCAGCGTGCTGTAGCGCGTTTGCCGTCCCTGCACAAAGGCTTTGACATCCTGCGGCGTCATGCTGTACCAGAGCGCCAAGCCTACAATACCCAGTGCCAGCAGCCCGATGACCGCCGGTGTGATGCCGCCCTGCCAGATTGCGCCCAGAAGCCCGATGAGCAGGCCCAGTCCGCCGACGATACTGCCGAGTTGTCCGATTTGCCCCCGCGAGAGGGCGACGTTACGTCGCTGCATTAGCGCCACCTCCGCGATTCAAGCAAACGAATAGCAATAAACAGCATGATCGTCATCATGCCCACAAAATAGATGATGTCTTCGGCCCGCACAACCCCCACCGCGAATGACGGGGCGTAATGGCCGCGCAGCACAAGATTGAAGATAAACGCGGCGAGATCGGTATTGGCGACGATCTGGCCCACGCTCTCGCCCAGATACAGCGTCATGAGCGTAATCATGCTCAAAAACGCTGCCACAATCTGATTTTCCGTCATGGCCGAGAACATCAGGCCCACCGCCAGCGTTGCGCCGCCATAGAGCCAGATGCCCAGATAGGCGGCAAACGTGTGCGAGATATCGGGCGAGGAGATGTTGACCAGGATGAATTGATAGGGAAGGGTGAGCAGCAGCAGGAAGGTGTAGTAAATCCATGCGCCCAGAAATTTGCCGATGACAATGCTGGTGTCGCTGATAGGAGCCGTGAGCAGCAGTTCAATCGTCCCTTCGCGGCTTTCTTCGGCCAGCAGCCGCATGGTGAGCAGCGGCGCAAGCAGGATCAGCATCTGGGCCAGCAGATCAGGAATCAGGGCGGGATTGACGGGCCGCTTGGTGATGCTCAACGCGAGATCATTGTTGAATTGAATGCCCGTCAGAATGAGGAAGGCGGCGGCAATCACATAAGCCAGCGGCGAGGCGAAATACTGCCCCAGTTCACGCCGCACAATAAATCCAATCGCTCTCATCGCTTGCCCTTTCCCACGAGATTGAGAAAAATGTCTTCGAGGGTGGTTTCCATCGGGCGCATCTCCATCAGGCTCAGGCGCTGTGTGGCGATCAAATCCGTGACCGCCGCCCGTAAATCAATGTTGGGGGCGCTGCTGAGGATAAAGCCCGCCTCATGCTCACGCACATTGGTGACACCGGGCAGTTTTTCCAGCAGCGCCCGAATTTCGCCTTTATTTTTGCCCTGCAACGCCACATAAAGATGTGTACCGGGCTGGATTTGCTTGCTCAAAATATCGGTTGTGCCGGAGGCGATCACGCGCCCCTGATGCAGAATCACCACGCGATCACACACCTGCTCGACTTCTGTCAGGATATGGCTGCTGAACAGAACGGTATGCTGTTCGCGCAGGCTCCGCACGATGTTCCGAACCTCAATCACCTGCTCGGCATCAATGCCGATGGTCGGCTCATCGAGGATGATGACGGGCGGATCATGCACCAGCGCCTGCGCGAGGCCGAGCCGCTGGCGCAGGCCCTTTGACAGGCTGCGAACGAGTTTATAGCGCCGATCCAGCAGATCAAAGCGCTGGAGGACGCGGGTCACGCTGTCTTTAGGGTGCTTCACGCCGCGCAGATTGGCCCAGAATTTTACATAGCCTTCGACGGTCATATCGAGATAGACGGGCACGCGCTCCGGCAGATAGCCTACGCGCCGCCGCACCTCCATCGAATCGGTCATGACATCGAAGCCTGCAATGCGGGCTGTGCCTTCGGTGGGGGGCATGAAGCCCGTAAGAATCCGCATGGTGGTCGTTTTGCCTGCCCCGTTCGCGCCGAGCAAGCCGACAATCTCGCCGGACTTGGCTTCGAAGGAGATCTGGTCCAGCGCCGTGACGGGCCCGTAGCGTTTGACGAGCTGCTTAACTTCAATCATGACCAATCTCAATTTTAGGATGATAT
Organism: Anaerolineae bacterium; assembly: GCA_034436915.1. Classification (GTDB taxonomy): domain Bacteria; phylum Chloroflexota; class Anaerolineae; order Aggregatilineales; family Phototrophicaceae; genus JALHOR01. The sequence goes on along the minus strand of DAOTUR010000700.1, from coordinate 712 downwards.
ATGGGTCATTTTGTTCGGCTTCATCGTAAAGGGCATTGGGCCGTGATGCAACGACCTGTGTAGAAGTTTTTACACCTGGTTAAGGAATGTCTGTGTTTTGATAGGGAATCAATTTTTCCAACGGCGTATACAAATGAACCGCAAAGACACAAAGGACGCAAAGAAAGGCAATCTATACAGATGGCTACTTTGTACAATGACTTCCCAGAATACTTTGGGTTTTGTACCAGATAGGTTTCTTGACGCCCTGTGCAAAGTGACGTACACTCGTCGCGTGCGACACACAAGGAACGATCACACATGCCGTTGATCAAGCGTGCGAGGATGCCCCGCCGTGAACCGCTGACGAATGAGGTCAGGCCGGGGGTTGTGCGCTGCCTGTAATTAAGGATGTGTCTGCCAACTGCAATTCAAACGGCTAACCCTGACCTCAATCGAGATTGAAGCAGGGTTTTTTCATGCCTCTTGCCAGACAAGCACTCGGCAGGAGACTCACAGGGATCATCTACAAAGGGGCACCCAATGGTCGAAAAAATTCGCGTCGGCGTCTATGGCGCATCGGGCTATGCGGGGCTGGATCTGGTTGAGATTCTTGCCAAACATTCGCAGGTGAAACTCGTCTTTGCCTCTTCCAATACCTATGCGGATCAAGCGGTTGCAGGCACGGATTTGCATTACATCCCCTCGGAAGCGGCGGACATGTCCGCTGTCG
>DAOTUR010000699.1:0-7841 GCA_034436915.1 Anaerolineae bacterium | reverse complement strand
AAAAGCAGGGTTTTCGCCAAATTCTGGCACTTCGTGACCTTTTATAAGCCAAGTTTTGGGGCCAAATTTGCTTCAAAAAGGCGGATTTGGCTGTGTTTTCAAAATTGGCGAAGGTATTGAATAAGACATGGCATAAGCTTCTTGTGGATGTGATCGCGGAGGCGCATATTCGCCTTGAATATGATCGGAGGGCAATCGCCTGATGATGGGGCGAGTATGGAGGGTATGCTTGGGGGATAGGATTGGATTGAGAGAGTAATGAATGATGAAAAGAATAGTTGTTGTAATTTTTCTGATGATAGCGATGTGTATAGCGTCCGTCGCTTCCATTGCGGAAGATGTGGAAAAACCCAGACGTTTGAGTGATCTTCAGTGGCGAACACAGGGCGATCTGGCATTGGCCTTGGGAATACGCGAGGAGGGCGGATATGGAGTATGGTTTTACAATGCGAATCTTCAACCTTTGCATATGCTTCCATTCCCTCCTGACCAAGCGATGATTGTGAAGTGGAGTCCTGATGGGACACGCTTTTTGATGGGACGCGATATAGTAGATGCTGAGACATTTGAGGTCATTTCATCGCTTCCGTCTCAATCTCTCTCATTGGGAGATTGGAGTCATGACAGCACACAGCTCTTAGCCTGGGTTGACCGCTGGAGATGGACATGGCTAGGGTTTTTTGATGTTGAAAAAGGCATGTTTATTCGGCAAATACCGATCAAAAATGCGCTCGGTGACGACAGTGTTTTTTGGAGTCCCGATAACCTTTACTTCCTGAGACTATATCCTTATGAGCGCGATGATATTGTCAGTGCTGAAGACCTGACGTTTATTGCAAAACTTGATACCGATTTTGACGTCATTAGTCATGCCTGGTCGTTAGATAGTCAATATTTAGCGGGGGGAATATTATCAACTGTGGATGCAGATACACCTGGCATTCTGCCCCAGGCTCTCCCTCCGACACTTGCTTCGGTCATTGTGTGGGACGTGTTAACAGGCAAAACAGTTCATAAGTTTTCTCCTTTGCCCGCTTTTTTGAGATTTATCGTTTGGCATCCTTATAAGCCTCTTTTAGTGGCAGGATCGTTGGATGGGCTTATCTATGTGTGGAATAGCGAAACAGGTGAACAACTCAAAGCGTTCACGTTAGAGGAAGATTTGTATGGCTTGACGTTTAGTCCATTTGGAGGGCGACTCGTAGCAACTACTTTTACGACGATTAATACTGATTTACGCGAGATAGGAGAAGAGCAACGCAAAGCCTTTCCTCACCAAGATTATTGGTCACAGGATACTGTCGATGGTCTCTTAAAAGTCATCGTCATTGATCCATCACTTGAAAACCTCAGAGATGTCGAAACAGCCTGTGTCCCTGCGGATCTCATCGCCCAACTGCCTGATGCTGAGACAGAGTTCGCGGCTTATATCGATGCTGTACAACAGAATGATGCGATTGCGCCTGGGTGCGCGGCGGATCTGGTCGCGGTGGCGGAGGCATTGCAAGACACGGACACAAGTCCTGAGCCGTAGATTGAGATAAAGGCCGAGTCATGACTCGGCCCGACAACTTTGCGTCCCCCTCCTCTCAGAACTCGAACACAATCAAAACAGAATTGTGATCTTTGTAGTGCCTTCTGACACGCAGCGGACGCAAAGAATGTTAGAGTTTGAAATATCATGTCAAAAATTGTCAGCAGGGCGCAACAATGCCGCCTCCAACCTGCTCTCAGCGCCTGATTCGTGGGCATCATGATAGAAAAGACGACTGATTATCTTTAAAGAGAACAGTTTTCAAATGAGATTTTGGGCCTATTCCCATGTCGTAAATTGCTGTTCCGTTAGGTTCTGGTTAAAATAAGCTTTATTGCATTCATTTCTCGTCATCGCAGGACAACTCATAGAGGCAGCACATCATGGTGGAACTTGCCAGCAGCAAACCCGATACGCTCACGCGCTTACATATCATCTCGTGTCTCACATGGCAGCGCGAAGGGCGGCGGTCTTTGCAGCGGCAGCGGGCCAAACTGCTGGATATGCTGGAAACCCTCATTGGCTATATGGAGACGAGCAAAGACGCCTCGGCCACTGTGCGTCATTTTCATCTCGGCGGCCAGACGATTCTGCTCGATGACGTGCTGTCGGTGCGTCCGACCCTCATGGCACTGCTGGCGATCTACAACGCGGGCGGACGCCTGAGCATTGGCCCCTGGTATGTGCAGACCGACAGCCTCATCGTCAGCGGCGAGGCGCTGGTGCGGAATTTGCTGTTGGGGCGGGCCGATTTGATTCGGCATGGCATGAAATTTTCAACCGTCGCCCTGCTGCCTGATCTGAGCCAGTATACGGCGCAAATCCCGCAAATTTTGCGCGGTTTTGGCATCGAAGCCGCCTTCGTCAGCCTGCGCCAGCCGCACATGCCGCTGCCGTTCCGCTGGCAGGCCCCCGATGGCAGCGATGTGCTGGCGATCCCCTATCGCGAAACCGACACCGCAGCCCAGGCCGTCGCCCTCCAGCGCGATATGCAGCCCGATGGCCCGTTCGTGTGGATCAATCGCTGCGAGAATGAAAGTGCGCTCGTCCCCAAAATCACGCCGCCCTTCGGCCTGCCGCTCATCCACAGTACGCTGATGGAATACGTCAAGGCGCTGCGCGGCGAGTTCCCGGATGCCATGCGCCCGCTGCTGCAAGGTGAAGTCCAGCTTGAATCGGCCATCCCGAACGCCGGACGCTATTCCGCCCGCATTCCCCTCAAGCAGTTGAACGCCCAGGCCCAGGCCCAGCTCACCTATTTTGCTGAGCGGCTGACAGCGATTGCGTTTGTGCATGGCGGCTATCGGCATCAGGAGAATGGCCGCGCCCTGCTCGATTACAGTTGGCGCGAACTGCTGGCGAATCAATCGCTGCCCCTGCTGAGTGGCGCGTGCAGCGATCCGGTCGGCGATGAAGTCCGCGCCCGCACCCGCCGCGTCGAGGATGTCGCGCAGCATCTGTGCGAGACCGCGCTGGATACACTGCCGGGCAAGCGCCAGACGAGCGCTCTGTCGGCGGCGGTGCGTGAGACGTATGTCGTTGTGTGGAATCCCCATGCGCGGCCCGTTGAGCAGGGCGTGAGCGTGCCACTCACAATCCCAAAGGGTCTGTCCGCCCATGTGCTGCTTGATCCGCAGCAGCAGGAAATTCCCTTCACCTGGGATCACGGCGTTTTGCATTTCCGCGCCAGCACGCCGCCTGTGGGCTACTCGTCTTACACGCTCAAGCTGACGGAGGGCCACATTGAGCCGTACCGCCTGAAAACCGTCATGGATGGCGAACGCATCAACACGCACAACGGCCTCATCTACATCTCCAATGGTCAGGTGCATTGGCAGCAGCAGAATCGCACGCTGCAAGATTTCTTCAATCTGCACAATGGCGGCGATGCGGGGAGCGTCATGCAGTATCACATCCCCACGCCCGATGTCGTGGTGCAGGCGGGCATGGGCGAACGCAGTGAGATTGAAATCTCGCAGGTGTATGAACGCCTGATTATGCAGCATCGGATGCGGATTGCTCCTGGCCTCAACGAAGGCCGCCGTGAGCGCGGCGTGCGTTTGCTGGAGATGAAGACGACGATCACGGCCTATAAAGATTTGCCCGGCGTCTCCTTCCGCGTCTCCTTCCAGAATATCGCCCACGATCACCGCCTGCGTGCTCATCTGCGGACAGGCCTGCGTCCGGATCATCTGCTGGTGGATGGCCCGTTCGGGGCGATTCGCCGCCTGTTCCCGACCACAGGCAACATTGGCTTGCAGCCGATGCACAGCGCGGCAGGCGTCGCGGGCAGCACGGCCATGCTCGGCCTGTTCACACGTGGCCTGCATGAGATTGAGCCGATCAAGGTTGATGGACAGCTCACATTGGCGCTGACGCTGCTGCGCTCAACGGGTTGGTTAGATGCCGAGCGCACCCAGGCTGTCCCCGGCGCACAGCACACCCACGAGATCAGCGCTGAATTCATGATGTGTCCGCTGACCGCCAATGATCCAGCGGGATTTTTACACACAGCCGCTGCCTATCAAGCGCCGCTCCAGGGCTATGCCTATGCCGAAGCGCCGACTGTCAGCCAGCGCAGCTATCTGATGCTGTCCGACCCGCGCATTCTGCTCACAGCGCTCAAGCCGCCGCAGAATGGCAAGGGCCTGATCGTGCGTCTGCTCAACCCCACCTACGCCCCAGTTGACGTGACGCTGACGCCCCTCGCCAAGCTTGCCCAGGCGTGGCGTCTCAGTCTGGCGGAGGTCGCGCATGGAGAACTGCCCGTGCAGGATGGCAAACTCACGCTGACGATTGATCCGCATCAAATTGTGACGCTGCGCCTGAACTTTGATGATGCATGAAACCCCTCCCCGCTTCGCAAAGAGGGGACATTCCCTCTCTACAACGTGAGGAGGGCCAGGGAGGGGACATTCCCTCCTTACAACGTGGGGAGGGCCAGGGAGGGGTTTTCCCCGTCGTCGTCATTGGCGCAGGCTTGGCCGGGCTGACAGCAGCGGTGCATCTGGCCGAAGGTGGCATCGCACCGCTTATCCTTGATGCTGATACCACCTGGGCGGGGGGACGCTTGGCGGGCGGCGATCTCGATACTTTCACCTATCAGGGGCGCGAGTGGTCGTTTCAGCCGGAGCATGGCGTTCATGCGGTGTGGGGCAATTACGTCAATCTGCGGGCGCTGCTGGATCGCTTTACCTCGACTGTATTGCAACCGTCGCTCGGAGAAGAGTGGATCAACCGCTGGGGCCGTGATGTGCGGGCCATCGAAGCGGGCAATGCCATCCGCTCACGCTGGATACCCGCGCCGTTCCACTATTTACAGCTTCTGTTCAAACCATCGATCTGGTCAGCCATCATCCCGCTGGATTTCCTCTCGCTGCCGGGCTTTCTGGCGAGTGTGCTGCTGACAGTGGGCCTCGATCCGATTGGCGAAAAGCGCCCGCTCGATGGCCTGACGCTCAAAGAGTATTTTCGCGGCTGGACGCCTAATCTGCGGGCAACCTTCACGGGCGTCGGGACAAATCTGCTGGCAGCCAGCGCCGATGAGATTGATCTGGCGGCCTACATTGCAGCGCTGCGCTTTTATACTATGCTGCGGCGCGATAGTTGGGCCATGTCGTATTTCCCAGAGAATGCCCATCTCGCCGTGATTCAACCGCTGATTGACGCGATTCAGCAGCGCGGCGGCGTGCTCAAGCAGGGGCTGATTGCGGAGGAGTTGCAGCCTGATGGCGATGGCTGGCGCATCATGGTTGACGCGGCGGGACAGGGGCGGCGCGTCGTGTATGCCGAGTCGGTGATTCTGGCGGCCCATGCACCAGGGGCGCAGCGATTGCTCCACAACAGCCCGGCCCTGGCCGATCATGCGAAGACGATGACGTTTCCGCGTGGGCTGCGGAATGCCGTCATACGATTGTGGTTTGCGCGAGAGCCGCGCACAGGCACAGCGGGCGGCATGTTCACGGGCGATTTTGTGCCGGATAATTTTTTCTGGCTGCATCGGCTCTACAGCGACTGCCGCGACTGGCATAACGAGACGGGTGGCAGCGTGATCGAGGTGCATGTCTACGGGCCAAAGGCGATTCTCGATCAGCCCGATAACACCCTGCTCATTACCGTCGTGACCGATGTGCAGCGGGCGTTCCCCGAACTCAAAGGCGCGTTTGTACATGGCGTGGTGCGGCGCAACAGCGGCGTGCACACGCGCTGGCGTGTTCCATCTGCCGATACGCTGCATGTGGCCTCGCCCTGGAAAAATCTATGGGCGTGCGGCGATTGGGTCGGGCATCCCACGCCTGCGCTGTGGATGGAGCGAGCGACGATTACGGGTATGGCGGCGGCCAATGGTGTTCTGGCGCACAACGGCCTCAAACCGTTTGACATTCTTGAGTCCCCGCGTGCGGAGGTGTTTGTGCGCGGCCTGCAAACGACGATTCGCGGCGGACGGCGCGTATTGGGGCCTGTATGGGAGCGGCTGTCACGCAGACGAACCAGAGAATAGAAACTGTCACAAAAGGAAAAGAGGGTGCAGCCGACATCAAAGCCTCCGCAGATACATGTCGCACTCTATTTTAGCAGAGACGTATCCATGTTTTAGTTTTTCTCTTGCTTTCATCAAGCACCAGGCCATGTGAGCGTGGAGATTGTGCGAGGGGGAGGAAAGCAAGACAACGCAAAGGGGCAAAGAGGGCAAAGGACGCAAAGATAGAGGGGTGAGTCATGACTCGCCTTACCGCCACGTCATCTTGTCATAGACATCCGAGAGCCGCAACCTACACCCGATGGAAGGAAGGGCAATGTCATCGGTGAGTTCGCTGTATTCGTTGGCGATCCATCCATCGGCGCGGGTTTCATGCGTCACATGCACGCGCTCCTGCCGTATGAGCAGATAATCACTGACGGAGGCGATTTGATGATAGACCTCACGTTTGCGCGTTCTGTCGTGGTTCTCTGTCGATGCGGACATGACCTCGATGATGACGAGCGGATTGAGCAGCGTGTCGCCATCGGGCCACTTTTCAAACAGGCGTTCCCCGCAGGCCGCAGACACATCGGGATAAAAATATGACGGGGCGCTCGGCAGGCTCACACGCATGTCGCTGCCATACACAAAACACGGACGGCCTTTGGTCTGCACATTGAGAGTCGTGGTGAGATTGCCGGCGATGAGAATGTGATCTTCGCTCGCCCCCGCCATCGCATAGGCCAGCCCGCGATCATATTCGAGGCGAATGTTGCTCTGAGCGCTGAGCGCAATATAGTGTTCGACGGTCACAAAAGGAAAGGAGAGTGCAGCCGACATCAAAGCCTCCGCAGATACCTGTCTGGCTCTATTTTAGCAGAGAGTCGGATGGTCGTTATTTGTCTTGCTTTCGATCAGGCGATGTGCGCGTGGAGATTGTGCGGGGGAGAGGGTAAGCGTAATTTTGTCTCATTTGTTCTATTTTACATATAGAGCTAAAATATATAGAACTTTCGCAAAGGATGGCCTTGCCTGACTTTTTCTGAGACCGTGTTTGAAACATATGTTGCTGATATCAAAAACGCATGGGAAACGGATAAAGCTGAGGCTAATCTTGCAGCGTTGTTCAGTAGTTTCGTTCAAGGTGCTTTTGACATACAAGCTAATGCGTTTGTTTTTGAACAAACAATTCAAATGGCTGATATTAAACGGCGTGGACGTACCGATATTCTCTTCGGGGATCTTGTATTTGAATTTAAGAAAAACAAAAGTTTTAAAACGGCAGATCGCAATCAGTTGCGTAACTATCTGATTGAGATGAATAAAAGCGGCCAAAAATATACAGGCTTATTCACAGATGGATTGAATTTTGAAGCCTATACACTCCGTGACGGAGAACTTCATCCAGTTGACGATTTTAACCTTGCAGACCTTAGTCTCAAACATGCTTTTGTAAAATTAGATGCGTATCTCTATTAGCCGTCACTCACAAGCCCCAACCTCTCAAGATGTTGTGGCTCGTTTTGGTGGCGAAAGCCCTACCTTTACAGCTTTGTGAGCAAGAGCTAAGCCGTTTATATGATCGTGTAAAAAACACATCTCTCATTAAAACGTGGCGTCTGCAATGGCAGCGGCTTCTTAGCCGTGTCTATGGTTCAGACATTGGGGATGATGCTCTCTTTTTAAGACACACCTATCTTTGCCAATTTGCCAAATTGCTAAGTTACGGTATGTGTCAAGAGTGGTAAGACAACTTGGTGAAAATGTTTAAGAGAGACTCTCTCTTGACAGGGGTGGATTGATCCACACAGCAGACGGCGCGCCTTTGACCTGCGGATATCCGCG
>DAOTUR010000698.1:0-3482 GCA_034436915.1 Anaerolineae bacterium | reverse complement strand
CCACGCGGGATACTGCGAATACGATCCATCCCCATCTGCTGGAGATAGAGCATGAGCGGGAATTTCATTTCATCGGTTGAAACAAGTTCAGTATCTCGTTCAAGCTCATCAATAATATGGGTGTCGCCATCGCGCAAACGCCGCAACTGATCGAGGGAGCGCGTGCTGACCATTTCTCCAAGAACGCTGGCATCTAAACCAACGGTGCGATCAATATCTCGAATACGATCTTGCAGCCGCTGCACCAGACCCAGCAGGCTTTCCAGGCCCGATTGAGGGAAGCAGTTATAAATCGCCAGATGTTCAAAGGAGGTGCCAAGTCGATCAATACGACCCGCCCGCTGGATCATACGAATAGGCGTCCAGTGCAGATCATAATTGATGATCACGCCCGCATCTTGCAGATTTTGGCCTTCGCTCAGCACATCCGTCGAAATGAGAATATCGATTTCCGGTTCAGCCTCAGAGATCAGGGATACTTCGCCATCGGGCGTGTTGGCAACAGGCGCAAAGCGGCGAACCAACTTCTCGCGGCGCAGACCATCGGTGCCACCGTGAATGACCTCGATCACAGGGGGTCGTACCCACGTCTCTTGCCAGGAAGAATCCCCACACAGCGCCTTATACACATACTCCGCTGTATCACGGTAATACGAGAACACAAGCACTTTGCGGCCTTGCAGCTCGCCGCTCAGCAGTTCTTTCACTTTGGTGAGTTTGGCATCGCGCTTACGCTCGTCATCCAGACCCTGCGCGAGTTTGACCATTTCGAGGATGCTGTCCAGCCCCTTCATATCGCGCTCAAGCTCACGGCGCAGAGCTTTGATGTCATAATCCCGAATGTCGGCTTCTGGCAGAGTCTCAATAATCGCATTGATATCATCGAGCGTGCTGTCATCTTCGAGGGCTTGCAGGGCCAGCAAGCGCCGATTGGTCGCTGAATCGAGCAACCGCTCGTGATTGACCAGGTAGTCGTAGAAGCGCTCCTGGAACGTCTGCTGGCGGCGAATACTGACTTCAAAAGCAGTGAGAGAACTTTCCAGGCGTTTCAAATACAGCGTTTTCAGCAGGCCAATCAGTGCATCTGAATACTGGCGCACGCGCTCGACCTCTTTATCGCCCTCTTTGGCTTTGCGAAATTCCTCGATGTTGTAGCTGATGAGCGCCAGATTCTCGATACGAACGACGATCTTCTCATAGAAGCCATCGTAGGTCGTCTCAAGATCATAATCGACGCTGTGCAGCGTGCGCTCTGGAAAGCGAATGATGCCTTTTCCAGGCAGGCGGATTTCCTCGCCCGCCTCTTGACGCTGCTTCACATCCTGGCGGCTGCGCCGCACCATCGACTGCTCAAGCAGCGTGAAAATATCGGCGCTGCCCTGCTGCACCTCACTGAAGAAACGTTTCAAATTGCGGATGCCATACTCACGGAAGAAGCTGTCCTGCTGGCGTGTGATGAACGACACCTGATGGTACAAATCCCAGATCGAATTATTGATGGGGGTCGCGGTCATCAAAATAACGACCTTATCCGATTTGCCCGTCGCCAATAGCTTCATCAAATTTTGATAGCGGCCTGTGCCTGGATTGCGAAAGTTGTGGCTCTCGTCGATCAAAATGACATCGTAGTTGCTGTAATCGCGCCAGGGGAAGGTCTCGCGGCTGAGACCTTCCTGCGAAATGACCTCGGCTTTGATGCCGTACTCTTCCAGCTTGGGATTCCACACCAGATCGCGCAGTTGAGCCGGGCAGATCACCAGCCCCTTTGGAATATGGCCCTTGCGCCGCTGACCCAACACATAATGTTCCAACAGCCCCATGCCGATATAGGTCTTACCCAGGCCCACCGCATCGCTGACGATCACGCCGCCATGCCGATCAATCAGGCGGATCGCATCGCGCAAGCCTTCCTGCTGAAAACTCGCCAGCTCAACGCCGAGACGCGCTTCCAACGCTTCGGGCAGCAGGCGATCTTTGAAATATTCATACAGCACTTTGATGAACACATCGTGCGGCGTCCACTTGATGCCGCTGAATTTGCTCTCCAGCAGCGTATCGATCAGCGCCTGCTTCTGATCGGTGGAATCGGCCCACATGCTCTCGTACCAGTTTTCGCGCAGGTCACGAATCACCGCTCCGGTTTGATGTACAAGATTGAGTTCGGCACGGCGCGTCATGCCAGAGGGGGTGAAATTGCTGCTGCCCACGATGGCCGCATTGGGCAAGAGATAGGCTTTGGCGTGCAGGAAGGCCCCATTGTAGAAGCGCACCGCCACATGCTCCTGACGCAAAAACGCGGTCAATTCGTCGATTACATGGGCATAATCGCGGTTGAGCGGCATCTGCTCCAGATCATCTTTGAGCTTGGCACGGTAGAAGCGCGTGAGATCGACCAGCCCCGCATCCTGATCGGGGTTTTCCAACTCCGGCGGACGGCCCAGGAGCAGACGGAATTGCGCCAATTTGGAGAGCGATTCGCCCAACATGCGCCAGACCCCCGGCTCGAAAAAGCCGCTGGCGATATCGAGTTCGGTCTCGCCCCATTCGGTGAGCAGGCAGTTGAGCACCGTGACGAGAGTGCGTTCAGCGACAATATTGTCGATATAATCCGGGGGATGATACATAGACTAAACTTCCCAATCTTCTAACGTTAGACCTGGAATACGGCTGAATTCGCGGGTGTTGTGCGTCACCAGAATCAGGTTATGCGTGAGGGCAATGGCCGCAATGAGCGTATCGTTGCTGCCAATCGGCGTGCCTTTTTGCTCTAAATCAGCGCGAATCGTGGCATAAACAGCCGCCGCCGCATCATCAAACGGCAAAGTCCCATACGGCTGCAAAAACTTCTGCTGATTGGCGAGAGAGGCCACAGGAGTCTGGCTTTTGGCGGCCCCAAAAAACAGCTCCGCCCGCACAAGGCTGCACACAATAATGTCATGCGCAGGGACGGTGGGGATTTTGGTCCGCAGCCTGGGAGCACGCCCGTTGATATAGCGGATACAGGTATTGGTGTCCAGGCTGTAGATCATTCAACCTCATCTCGCGTATCGTAAGGCAGCTGGTCCCCACGTTCAATTGGATCATGGGCGTTGATGCCGTAAGTTTCGTCAAAGTAGCCGATGGGATAGCCCATCGCATCCACTGCCTGATCATCAATGGGCTGCATGACCACAAATACCTCCACATGGCGCTGCTTAAGCGACACCGGAAATTCCAGACGCAGTATCCCATCCTGATCGACATAGGCGTGCAGCTTAATTGATTCCATATCATCCCTCCTTGTGAGTTTCAATCGGATCATCAGCCAGGGAGCCGTAGGTTTCATTGACAAATGCGTACCACTCCAGGGGCGTCATCTTGCGGCGCGGCTCATACAGCACAATCACCTCGCAATCGAGGCCCTGGGCCTCAGCGGGAAGTTGAACGCGCAGAATCCCATCCTGATCGACATAGGCTTGCAGTTTAATCGCTTCCATGATGCT
>DAOTUR010000697.1:0-4690 GCA_034436915.1 Anaerolineae bacterium | reverse complement strand
TTGGTTGTGGGAGGTGAGCGTTCGGTTGGACGGCTTGTGAGTGCTGTCAAAGGGCGCACTCTGATCGGCGGCATCACCCGCGATCCACACGCTGACCGAAGTTGTTTGCGTCATCGGGTTGTAGACCTGGATTTGCGCGGCGGTGATTTGTGAGCCCATCGGAATGGGGACATCGCCAAAGCGCAAGCCAGAAAAACTTTGTCCGTTCGTCGCGCCGAGCAGAAGCGCCGAGCGGTTGTCGATGAGGCCCTGGGCACCCTCATTCACATCATCCGCCGCTGACTGAATCGGAATGGTGATCGTTGTGGGGACACCTGGCACAGCCGTGACGCGGATCGAGACCGAGATCGTGGCGCACAGGTTGCCCAGATCACACACCGTGTAGTCGAATGTATCCAATCCCAGGTCATTGGCTTGAGGGGTATACGTGACCGTGTTGTTGCCGTTGTTGACGACAACGCCTCGCGCTGCGTTGAGAGGCGCTGGATCAAGATGGAGCGCATCGCCATCAGGGTCGCTGTCGTTGGCGAGGACGGCAATGAGGAGAGGCGTATTTTGCCGCGTGCTCACCGCATCCGCCTGAGGTGTTGGCGCATGATTGACGGCAGAATACACCATGTCAATCACGAGGCGCGGGGCCGTGTTTCCAACCCCTGCCAGCCGACGGAACTCACGGGCGTTGCCGATGCCTTTGAGGAACAACGACAGACTGCCGCCGCGCTGCCAGCCGGGACGATTAACAATCTCCTGCACAATGGCTGTGACATCGCCCACGCTGTACCAGTTGGCTGCTGTCCAGGGCGTGTTGATCTGCGTCTGGAGGCGGGCATTGGTGACGCTTCGGCCAGAGGGGGGCGAAGCGGGCGTAAAGGCTGTACTTTGATCGGCGGCCTCGCCTGCGATGAGAATCTTCAGCGGGGTCATCTGTGTCAGCGGGCTGTAGACCTCCAGCCGTGCGGCGGTGATGGTCGCCCCGGCTGGCACAAAGATATCGTTGAAGCGCGTGCCTAAAAGACTGCCTGTTTTGCTCGTCAGATTGCCCACCCACCCACTGGAACGCTCTCCTCCCCATCTCGCCCCCTCTTCATTGATGAGGTCAGCCGCTGTACTGATTGGCAGAACCAATGTGATCGGCGTCCCATTGGCCGGAGCAATCCTGAGCGCGACCTCGGTTTCGGTGCAGGCATTCACGGGGTCACAGGCACGATAGGAAAAGCGATCCTCACCCACATAGCCTGTCTGAGGCCGATAGATGAAACGTCCGCTGCTGTTGAGATTGAGCGTGCCATGCTGCACCGTCTGAACGAGGACAGCCTGTAACGCGCCATTTTCGGCGTCGCTGTCGTTGCTCAGGACGCCGGGGGCTTCCAGGGTGAGCGGCGATCCCATCAAGAGCGTGTAAGTATCGGCGCGGGCCATCGGCGGCTGATTGGGCACGTTGTTCAGGCGCAGCGTCAGCAGGCCGCCTTCGCCGTTTGTGCCTGTAACCATCACATAATAATCATAGCCAGGCGGAATCACGGCCTCAAATTGGGCTGATGTCTGGCTGGTCTGGCAGTCGATGGGAATGGCGCTTGTCAGTGGTGCGCCTGTCGGGATCAACCACAAAGACAGGCTGTGTCCATACAGCGTTCCCACCGTGCTGAGGGCGAGCCGCCCGCTGTAATGGCCGCGTAATCCGATGGCTCGACCCGGCAGAGATGCACAATTCGGCATGGGGAGACCTGTCAGGGACAGGGGGAGCGTGCGCGTATCGGCCTGGAAGGTGAACGGGAAGGGCGAACCACTCAGGGTGTACTGGCCGCCGCTGCCTGTCAGCCCCAGCGGGAGCGTGGTCGCCGCTGTGACCTCGCCGCTGATCTGGCTCACCAACACATTGAGTTGTGCGCCATGCGCGGGCGTCAGGGTGCGGGCCGCGCAGGAGTACGTCGTTCCCGGCAGCAGCATCGTCAGAGTGCGATTGGTCGTGGTCTTATTGGCCGTCAACTGACCAAAGGCATAGGGGCCGCCCGCCGTTTGGCTGCACCCCACATCATACGCGCCGCCATCGCCCGTATAGGGGATCGGCGTCCAGGACAGCGCCACGCTGCTGGTCGTCGTCGCGCCCGCCACAAGAGCCGTCGGCGCGATGGTTTGGGTTTGCTGCCACGTCGGGCTTTTGCTGTTGAGGAAGCTGGTCAGGCCCGCATTGCTGCTGGTGAGCGCGTTATAGTCGAGATTGAGCGTTGTCAGGGCGGTGAGAGCGGTGAGTTCGGGCGGCAGCGGCCCGATCAGCGCATTGCTGCCGAGATCGAGCGTCGTCAGCGCGGTCAGGGCGGCGAGGTCGGGCGGCAGCTTGCCCTCAAGCCGATTGGCAGCCAGCGTTAAGCCGCTGACGTTGGCCCCGGTGCAGGTCACACCATACCAGGAGCACGGGTTATCATTCTCAAACCAACCCGCATGATTGATCCAATTGCTGCCGTTCGTGCTGCTGTAGAGGGCAGTGAGGGCCAAACTCTGGGCAGGCGGAATCGCGGTGATGTTGGTATTGATGCCTGTGATGTTGAAGGTCAGTTGGCCGAACTCGTTGTTGCGGGCATAGACCACAAAATACAGATCATAATTGCGATCAAACGGCACGCTCACCGCTGAGGTATAGGAGGGCGAAGACGGCGGACGTTCGACACCATCGTCTGGCCCGGTTTCGCCTGTGGGCGTCGCGTTGTTGTCATTGCAAGTGAGAAACTGTGAATTGGCTTCATTGAATTCGGTTGGCGGGTCGGTGATGGGCACGCGCCACACCGTGAGCACGGTATCAAAGCCGGAGCCGTTGGTATTGGCATTGAGGATTTTGGCGTCGCCGGAGCCGCGAAACGACATCGCCCGTCCCGACCCGCGAAACGACATCGCTTTCCCCGTCTCTTCGCTGCATGCATTGTCGGTATGCTCCGGCACATCTGGCTCCGGCACATCAATCTCAAAGACCGAAGGCACAAACTCAATGGGGATTTGCGGCGCAAACGCCTCCGGAATGATGACGGTGACCGGGGTGCTGTAGGCTGTTGTCAATGACCAACTTCCTCCTACAGCAGCGACTGCGCGGACTTTGCAGTAATGGAGGAGGCCCGCTGCAAAGTGTGGCAGCAGGAGGCGGTTGTCCGTCAGGTTTAGGGTGCTGCCGACGGTGTTGTAGACGCCATTTAGGGTGTCAGCACACGCAGCCTCATAACCGCCTGCCACAGACGGATTAGATTGAAGCGGCGTCCATGTGAGTGTGATTCCCGCGAGGCTGATATCGCCCACCGCCACATCCATCAGCGGTAGGATCTGTCCCGTGCGCCAATCGGGTTGTGCTGTGTTGAGATTATTGATCAGTGCCGCATCGGTGGTTGAGAGTTGGTTATAGAGCAGGTTCAACTGTCCCGGAGCTGGCACATACATCAGCGCGGGGAGAGGCCCCTGCAAATAGTTAAAGCTTAGATTGAGTGCAAAGGATGGGCTGAAATGAGGGCCACTGAAGGTGTCGGGAATTGTTCCTGTCAGTTGATTGTTATTCAACGCTAACCAAGTGAGAGGCCGTACAATCGGCCACATGTCACTCACAAGCTGTGGTGGAATGCTGCCCGTTAAGCGGTTCCAGGAAAGATTAAGGGTTTGTAAAAGCGAGAGATTGCCCAATGTCGGCGGAATCGAGCCTGTCAACTGATTGCTTCTAAGATCCAGTGTGACCAACTGGGAGAGCTGCCCCAACTCCGGCGGAATCGACCCTGTGATGTTATTCCCACTTAAATCCAGCATCGTCAGTTGGCTCAGATTGACCAACTGAGACGGGATGCTGCCCGCAAGCGCATAGTGTTTGGTGATGCTCACAATCTTCAAGGGGCTGCTGCTCGGCCAGACCGTCGGCAGGCCGCCAATGAACCCCCCGCTGCCAGCGCTGGAAAGGCGAAGCTCCTGTAAAGCAGGGAGAACCGCGAGTGATGAGGGGATCGTCCCAGTAAAGTTGTTGTTATCGAGGTTAAGCACCTGTAAGGCGGTCAGATTGCCCAATTCTGTCGGCAGATTGCCGGACAGAGGCCGTCCGACCAGCATCGATGAAGAGGCAGTCAGATTCAGCGTTTGGAGTTGCGTGAGACTACCAATCGACGCAGGAATTGACCCGCTCAGGCGATGACCTGCGAGATCAAGCACGCGCAGTTGCGACAGATTGCCGATTGTCAGGGGCAGCGAGCCCGTTGGCCCGTAACCATCATAGCTTGCGATGGTAAGAGACTGAAGATTGGTCAGGTTGGTGAGTTCTGTTGGCAGGCCCCCTTCAAAGCGAAAGCCGCTGAGATTGAGGCTTGTTAAGGCTGTCAGGTTGCCAAGTGAGGTCGGAAGTGTGCCTGAAAGATAATTGTCAGACAGATCCAGCGTTGTGAGCGTGGTTAAATCCCCAAGCGATGCGGGTAGTGTGCCTGTGAGATTATTCCAGCCTAAATTAAGTCCTACGACAGGGTAATCATAATACCCACCCCACCAGGTACACATAACGCCGTACCATGCACACGCATTACCCCACGCTAACCAATTGGTCTTATTTGGCCATGCATAGCCGCCTGTTGATCGGTAGAAATCGAACAGAGCCTGGCAGGTTGTGTTTGGAATCGCGGGATTGGCGGCGCAGAAATCACTGCCGGAGGACATGAACGTCTGCGGGGCTGTGTAGCCA
>DAOTUR010000696.1:0-4075 GCA_034436915.1 Anaerolineae bacterium | reverse complement strand
GGTTACACTATTTATGTAATGAATGCCAACGGGGGCGATAGAAAACAATTAGCCTCAGGTGGCACTAGTCCTCAATGGTCGCCAGATGGGAAGCAAGTCGCCTTCACGTCGTACGGTGGCTTCGATCACGATATCTACGTAATGAACGCCAATGGTAGCGAGTTAACCCGTCTGACAACAATTGGCGATAACAACAGTCTCTCATGGTCACCAGATGGGAAGCAGATTGCCTTCGCGTCAGATCGTGATGACATGGACAACCATATCTACGTAATGAACGCCGATGGTAGCGAGCTAACCCGTCTGACAACGAATGGCAATAACAACAGTCCCTCATGGTCACTAGATGGGAAGCAGATCGCCTTCGCGTCAGATCGTGATGGCAATATCTACGTAATGAACGCCGATGGTAGCGAGCTAACCCGTCTGACAACAATTGGCGATAACAACAGTCCCTCATGGTCACCAGATGGGAAGCAAATCGCCTTCACGTCAGATCGTGATAGCACAGACGATATCTATGTAATGAACGCCGATGGTAGTGAGTTAACCCGTCTGACAACGAATGGCAATAACTACAATCCCATCTGGTCACCAGATGGAGAATGGCTCATATTTGAAAGTTATTTAGAGGGAAAACCTAGTATCTATTTGATGGATGCCAATGGCAGCAACCTAAAACAAATTACAGCAAACGGAAGAAGTAGTTATGATGTATCTTGGCAAGCTATTCCCTAAATACTGCCTAGAGATGCATTTTTAATCTGTCGGAATACTATTTTGCAGGCATTGCTTTTCAATCCATAATTCAGCAAAGTCCAACAGAACTCGCAGTTTCATTCATCATACGGCTCCAGATGCGCCAGCGATTTATCATCGCCATTGAGCTTTCGCATCTTTTCCGCCTCCTGGACCCATCTGATCATCCTCAGAATATCATGCTGAGCCTCATCTGATAGAGAATTGGCACGAAAGGCAATTTCGTTGTTCTCGAGAGTTGGCGGCGGGTCATTCTCATTGAAGTATGATCAGTGTGGCCTTAAGATAACTTTGGACTGTGCCCAATACCGATCCAGGATAGCATAGACAGAATGTTGTCTCGTGCCTTGCCAATAAGAGATGTACTCTCCACATGAATTTGTTGGAGGAGTGGGGAGGCCAGTTTCAGATGTCGGGCGGCGAGATACTGCCGACACTGCTCTTCGGTCTGTAAATCAAAGTAGTCCAGCGAAATCCTATAGAAGACACACACCGCTCTCACCGTATGAAGACGGGGATTGTCGATAATTCCATGCACAATATTTAATAGCGTCTGCTCCGCGAGCCCAATCGCCCGCGCCAGTTCGCTTGCTGTTATTGGCTGCCCGCTCGGATCGTGCGTGTGCTCCAGCAGCAGCTGCATCTGCCGTGCCAGCGTCATCGTGTCATTCATCGTCGTAGGGTTCCAGATGCGGCAGTGGCCTGTCATCCCCATCCTGCTTGCGCTGACGCTCAGCGGCCTGGACCCATTTGATCATATTGAGAATATCGCGCTGGGCGGCCTCCGAGAGGGTGCTGGCGCGAAAGGCAATCTCATTGTTCTCCAGAACGGGCGGTTGGTCATCGCCATTGAAGATGGCATAACATTCGTCCAGCGTTTTGGTTTCAAAGTAGCGTAAAGGCACTTTGAAGAACCTGCACAGACTGCGCAGCGTGTTGAGCTGTGGATTGATAATCTTGCCATTGCGCATCTGGCTGATGGCGGCGACGCTGATGCCTGTGACATCACACACCTCTTGCATGGTATAGGAGCGCCCCGTTGGATGGCGTCTGACATCAAAGAGCAGCGTGAGCTGCTGTGCGAGAGGGAAGAATTCATCCATGACAACCTTCTTATTTTATTAAAATATTGACTTATGACTCCAAGAGAATATAATGACAATTATACGGTCAATGTGAAATGAAATAAAGATCATATCATGGTGATGGATATCTCTCATGTTTTACAGTTCCGCCAGCGTGGGAATAGACGTGTATGAAACGCCGCTTGCGGGTTGCGCTTCTCAATACGCATGATGTCAACCGCCATGGGATGACATCGCTGCTCGACAGGGCCGATGTGTGTCTTGTCCATGTCTTAGCAAGTCTCTCAGAGTTAGACACCTGTCTGCATGAGCGGTTTTGTGATGTGATGCTGCTCGATGATACCCTTCCCAGGGCCGTCGATGCCAGCCGTGCGGTACGGCAGATCAAAATCCGCAGTCCTGAAACAGCCATTCTGGTGTTCAGCCAGAAACTGCATCTGGGCTATATCCAGCAGCTCATCTGGGATGGGGCCAGAGGGTTTGTTTACAAAGGGGAGCAGATGGCGACAATTCTCTCAATCGCGATCCAGACGGTCTCACAGGGGGATCTCTATCTCTCGCCCAAAGCGACAGCCTTGCAGTTCCAGACCCAACTTCACCGCGAGTTAGAGGCTTTGACAACACGGGATATACAGGTGTTACAGCTGCTGCAAAATGGCTTGACAATCAATGAGATTGCGGAGTCTCTCCAGCTGGATAGCCAAACAGTGTATCGACTTCGGAAAAAGCTCAAAGAAACCTTAGGAGCCCGAACCAATGAGCAGATCGTCCCAACAGCGTTGGAAAAAGGATTGTTATAGGCCATGAGGTTATTGGCAAGAATGTGTTTTCAGAACCCTCCCCATGACACGGTGAGGGTTTTTTGTTGGATTCACCATAACAAGGAGATTGTCGCGTGACCACTCGGATTATGCTGGCTGATCCCTGCGATGTGATGCTGCTTGGGCTCCAGAGTGTCCTGAAACAGAATGGAACCCTGGACATTGTTCATACAACCCGCAGCACAGATGACTTGTTAGACACCATTGAACAGCTTCAAGCGGATGTGTTGGTCTTCAACGAACGGTTAGACCCGCTGATTGATGTTCTCGAGCTGATTGAGCAGATCAGACAACGGTCCTCGCTCAGGATCATTGTGCTCGGCACAGTGGCGGATGGACTTCTGGTGCGTGATTTATTTGCGGCTGGGGCCATCGGCTATCTCTATCTGGCCGATGATTTAACCGACTGCCTTATTCCAGCTGTCAGAATGGTGTTGAGGGATCGGTTTTATCTGTCACCCACCGTCAACGCGGAGTATCTGGTGATCATGCAGTCCCCACAGCGGGATTGGCAGCTGAATGCCGAAATGCGCCTTGTGCTGCGCTTGCTCGTTCAGGGGCAGAATATGAATGATATTGCCAGTCAGATGAAGCTTTCACTCCGCCGTGTCTATTGGGTCCGCGAGAAGCTACGCGGCCGCTTTGGGGTCACGACCAATGAACATCTCATCAGTCGGGCCGTGCTGGAAGGCTTTACGGCCAGTGATGTCTAGCGACGTCTGAAATTTTGCAGGGCCAGACCTGAAAATTTCCAGCGCAAAACCGCAGTACTCCACAGGGCGCGGTTTTTGTGTTTGTTACGCTGAGAGACAGAGACAACGGAGGTGGTCGATGCGTCGATGGGTCAGGATTTTAGGGAGTCTGTGTGTCGTCGTGTGGGTTATCGTTCTCTATCGACTTCTCGCTCCAAACGAGCCGCTGGTCACAGGCTTGCCAACGCTCATGGTACTGCCTTCGCTCACGCCATCATCGACACCGACACGAACGCCGACAGCGACGAAGGCACTGACCCCAACACCGACGCTGACTCCATCCTTGACGGCCACGCCAACAGCCACCGCCACACCGACCCTGACGCCAACACTGACCACACGGGTTCTGGAGATCAGTGCGGTGATGCCGGGCGTCTTTGTCGCGCCGACATCAACAGCCTTTCCACCAGGGACAATCTTGCTGCCCGCGCCGCCATTGCCCTTCGAACCGCTAGCCAATGCGACCTATCAGGCACCGCCTTATGCAGGCTGGTACAGCTTTGAGTCGGATCATCCGGCTGTGCGTTACCTGACACCCTGGGAGCCGCGTCAGGTGCTAGAGGCGAGTCAGGGGCAGTATCACCGTCATGAAGCGGGACAAAGTGCCGTTCTGTTTTCCTTCGAGGGGGAAGCCGTTCGCATTCGCTATGTGGTTGCC
>DAOTUR010000695.1:0-4420 GCA_034436915.1 Anaerolineae bacterium | reverse complement strand
AGACAGTATGAGATGATGCCCCATCTCATAGACGAGTCTATCAGAAAAAGTGGTTTGTGCTCCTACGCCTTATATCCCCCTGCCTGAAGGCAGGGGCTTTACGGCGCTTTTTCGGTAATGTAGATCGTGGGTTTGTAGGGGCGCGATGCATCGCGCCCTGGCGATGTGTCGGGAATCAGCATCGGGCAGGATACATCCTGCCCCTACAAGGGCCTTCGTCGCACGGATAGCTGAATAGATACTTTTAGTTTGACTGAATAACGATGTGATGCCATTGCTCTATCTTCAAGCACTCACCGGATGGTTAATCTCGTATGTTATAGTATGGGCTTGTCTGGATGCCTGATAGAGATCATCTTCGACAGGTGTTTCAAAGTAAGGGCTCAGGAGCAAGATGGATACGGTTTTAGGCTTACTGGCGGTTCTGGCATTGGTCGCTATCAATGGCTTTTTTGTGGCGGCAGAGTTCGCGTTGGTAGGGGCGCGGCGCACGCGCATCGCCCAACTCGCAGACGAAGGCAGTGTTGCCGCCATCGCCACACAAAAGGCGATGGAGCATCTCGACAGTTATATCGCCGCGACCCAACTGGGCATTACGCTGGCAAGCCTGGGCCTGGGCTGGATTGGCGAGCCTGCCATCTCACACCTGTTTGAACCCTTGCTCGAACTCGTGGGATCAGGGAAAGAGGCGGTGGCCGTCAGCCATACCATCTCGGTGGTGGTGGCCTTCTCCATCGTGACAGTGCTGCACATCGTCATGGGCGAATTGGTTCCCAAATCCATCGCTTTGCAGCGGCCCGAAGCGACAGCCATGCTGATCGCCCGCCCGGTGACGTGGTTTTTGCGAATCTTCCGCCCGATCATCTGGCTGATGAACAGCATCGGCAATACGGTTGTGCGGCTGCTTGGCTTTGAGAATGCGAATGGACATTCCTCCGTCCACTCGGCGGAAGAACTGGAGATGCTGGTTCATTCCAGCCGTGAGGCGGGGCTGCTTCAGGAGAGTGAAGAAGTATTGCTGCGGCGCGTGTTCGATTTTGCCGATATCCATGTGGCGGAGATTATGCGCCCGCGTGTTGAGGTCGATGCGCTGGCGCTCGATATCCCGCTGCCCGATGTTCTGGAGCGCATCGCGGCCAATCATCACTCGCGCTACCCGGTCTACAGCGAGACGATTGATAACGTCATCGGCATTCTGCTCACGAAAGACCTATTGGATGCGCTCATCCGTCAGCCCGCTCTGCTGACCGACAGAGATGTCGTCTTCGATCTCAAGAGCATCCTGCGGACGCCGTTGTTCATCCCCGGCACGCTGAGTGTTGACCATCTGCTGGAACGAATGCAGCAGAGTAAGACGCATCTGGCGGTTGTCATCGATGAGTACGGCGGCATGGCCGGGGTTGCCACGATGGAGGATGTGATTGAGCAGCTTGTGGGTGAGGTGCGCGATGAATTTGATAACGAGGAGACCAACCCGATCTCATCGCATGGCGACACATTTCTGGTGGAGGGCCTCGTCAGCCTGAATGAAGCGATTGAGCGCTTTGGCGAGCCTGACGATGAACCACAATCGACCACTATTGGCGGCTATGTGGCGGAAATCCTGGGGCGTATTCCCGTCCCGCATGACAAAGTGCCATTTGGGACTTACGATCTCGAAGTGGTCGAGATGGACGGGCTGCGCGTGACGAGAGTCGAGTTCACCAAGCGGCCATCGTAACAGAATGGTGCGGTGTCGTGATAGAGGCATGACATATCATGCCCAAAATACCCATTTCCAGCAGGGCGACCCAGGGGTCGCCCCTACGCCAATCCCACGTCAAATTGACATGGCATCAACAAAACCTTGCCTCCAAAACCCGCTTACCGAGTAGGATGCGAATGCTTATCCTCTACGTGAAGCGCCTCGGCAATGCCCTGCGCCCAGGTCGTGATCGCATCCCAATCGCGGAAATCACCTGTCGGAGAGCCGATCCCTTTGATCAGCATCCGCTCGACAAAGTTGAGTTCCTTCGTATTGAGGAAGCCATGAAAGAGCGCCATATCGCGGGGTTTGATATGGTCGGCAATCGCCTGCTGTGCGCTGGGGAAATGCCAGCCCTTCATCAATGTGACGGGATCACCCTCACCAGTGGGGCCGCTGGAGAACAACCACACGGGCAGATCGGCCAACACATACTCATTGGTCTCTAAAAATTTGACCGCCTCGTCCCGCCACTGCCCCACATAGACAGCACTTCCCAGGACAACCGCTTGATAGGCAGTCAGCCCATCGACCTGCTGGACAGAGAGCACATCTACACTCAATCCGCCATCGCGCAAAACGTGACCGATCTTCTCGGCAATCTCGCCAGTTGCGCCATATTTGCTTGCATACGCCACGAGAACTCGAGTATTCATGACCTACTCCTTTTACTTCAAAGCATGATAGAAGGACGAAAAACAATCCGTCCTGATAGCATTGAAGGCGAGGCGGCAAACATGATCAAGCGGCATTCGATTCAACGGCCCATCACAAGGATATGTGTGCAAAAAACGCATTCTTGATGACAATGGGCTGGAACCCTCTACGCCACCTCATATTCAAGACCATTACCCTGACTCTAATACATGAGCCAGCGCCGCTACAGTAACGAATGTCCTTTGTTGTGGGCGACATGTATCACCGCATTCTGCTCCAAGAGTCAAAATTTTCATGACAGTCATCATGGCGTTTTGCTGCCCTTCGGCACAAGCATCGGTGTGAGCGGTTTACGGCTTGATGAGCGCCTACGCGCCACGCATGACCTTGCGATTCTTCGCCAGCAGTTCGAGCAATTTGGGGATACCTTCGGCGTGGCGGTGGGCGGGGTTGAGCTTGAGCACTATCTTGAAATCACTGATGGCCTGCCCGCGCAAACTTTGGGCGGCGTAGCTGAAGGCGCGGTTATAGTGCGCCTCGCTGTCCTGGGGATTGATCTGGATGGCACAGGTGAAATCATCCGTTGCCAGATCATACACCTGAAAGAAATAGTGGCAGCTTCCCCGCTCCATATAGCCCTCAAAGAAATCAGGCTTCACACGCAGCGCTTCGGTGTAGGCTTCGATCTGGGCGGCGTAATTGTCGGGATCGCGGCTGTGGGCGACATTCAGCCATGCACGAGCGAGCAAATCTTTCGACTCGCGCAAGCCATCAGGATCGTAATCAGGATACTTGCTCCAGAATGTCTCCAGCGCTTCGCAGATGAGTTTGTAGTGCGGCCTTTTCATCTTCAACAGACTGCCAATGAGATGATAGTTTTTGTCGCACTCCTCAGCGTCTAAATGGGCCTGAATCTCCTGCTCATAGGCATTGATATTGAAGACGTGAGGCACTTTCACGCCGCTGCTGCGGATCACGTCCAGGATGTGCAGGGCAGTCTCCCAGTCTTCACCATCGCAGGCTGTCTGGAACTGCATAATCGCCTCATACACATCAAAGCCCGCTTTGGCCCGCATGGGCGCAGCATAAGGCGGCTGTGAAGGCGAGTACTCATCGAGCAGTTGCGACGCACGCGAGGCGAGACGCGATTTTTGCGTCGAAAATTTTTCGCTCACGTACAGCGGATCAAACTCTTCCCCATACTGCTGCGTAAATTCGTCCCACTTTGACAGGGCCAACTGGCGCATCGTGGGCCGCTGTGCCATCTTCGTCACCTCACGATAGTGAGAAATTTTCTCAATCCAACCATGACAGAACGCCCCGTACTCGTCATACGCCTGATGCATGACAGTATTGAGGTCATACATCGCCTCGTCAAAATATCCCTCATGCGCCAGTGAGAGCGCTTTGTCCAGTTGATCGACCAGATCATCGGAACCGGTGTTGGGTTCCGCCGGACGCGGCGCATAGCGATCCTGATACTGCGCCCAGGTGATATGACGGCAGGTCTTCCGCAACCGATCACGGAAATGGTCGGGATTGTGATTGTAAGATTCAAATTGGATATGCGTGATTTCGGGCGGGAGGGCGTAGCTGATGGGTGCATCCATGACGTAGGGCAGCACCAGCCGATTACGCGCCAGCGCATAACGCAGTTCGGCCATGCAGTAGGGCGACTGCATCGATTTCGCCGAGACCATGAAGATGAGGACATGCGATGTTTCGATATTATCCAGGATCGTTGCCCACCAATCCTGTCCGGCCCGCAGGTCTTGATCCCACCAGATATCAGCGTGAATATCGCGCAGCGAATCCACAATGTCTCGGACGCTGCTCTGCACGCTGCGTGAATAGCTGATAAAGAACTTCATAATTGAAATGCTTTAAGACATTATTATACCAATACCTTCGCCAATTTTGAAAACACAGCCAAATCTGCCTTTTTGAAGCAAATTTGACCCCAAAACTTGGTTTATAAAAGGTCACAAAGTGCCAAATTTTGGCGAAAACCCTGCTTTT